>DATEVI010000169.1:0-3969 GCA_035281865.1 Geobacteraceae bacterium
TCGTTGTTTATAGTATGTGCGTAAAAAGTTCCGGTCATTCGTGATACCTCACCAACAGAAAAAGGTTGATGTCCGAAGTGCTTGGGACACGATCCCGAATTTTACAATTCGGGTCATGTCCCGCGCTCGGTCATGTCCCCGATCTCACTCCTCGGACTTCGGCTTTTCTTTTGACTTATCCAACTCCCTCCGCACCCGGTTGGATTCATGCTTGGCCGCCTTCTTCCGGCCCCAGTAAGCGCCGCGCCCTTTCTTCGGGCCGGAGTGCTCGGTTTTCTGAGCTTCATTTGCCATGGGAATGCCTCTCATTTTCTGTTACTGTTTCAGCCGTTTCCTGCTCTCCGGTTCGCTTAGGTAATTTTCTGGCGAGACGATCCGCTTACCGGTTTTCTTTTCCAGGTCTTTACGCGCCGTTCCGGCGACCTCTCCGCCTTTCCGTGCGGCGGCCTTGCTTTCATCGAAGTCCTGCGCATCATCAACCCTGGTGATCTCGGTAGTTGCCGCCTCGCCAAGCATCGAGAAAATCAGCTCCAGGTCGGTCATGTGATCCCGCAGGTTTTCCCGTTTCAGCCCCTTCAATTGCTTATGCTCGCTGGGTGTGACGCCGAAAGCGGCTTGGGCGATCTCCGCCGTGAGGATCGCATATTCCCGTTCCTCCTTCACGTCCCTGTTTTTCCACTCGTCCGTAAGTTCTTCCCGGATGGTAATACCACGCATCCTCTTTTCGATCCAGGCATCGGAATAACCCTTTGCCTTGTAGAGAGCCCGCGTCCGTTTCGTTCCCAGCTCCGGGTCTTCGATTTCCTGTACCCGCTCATAGCCGACCTTCGCCAGCCAGCGCTTGAAGGGTTCGGCCTTGGGGGAAGGAATGGACTGGATGATGCGAAACGTTGTTTCGGTGTTAGCGCAGTCGGTAAGCCGCATCTTCCCATCAGGCGCTATCATTTTCAACTGTCCGATTTTTTCGGACACTTCGCTGTATCCTTCTGAAATCAACCTTTTTTTGAGATCACTCCAATACTTGCGCGGCCTGTCATTGCCTGTAAGGACTTCGATAACGTCAATGATTGAAAACCACCATTCGTTCTCGTGAATCGTTTTACGTACTTCCTTCCCCCTGAATACGGCGATATTCGTTTCCATCCGATCCTCCTTTACATGTCGGTAGCTCATACCATTCTCAGCGATGTGTCGGCCATTTCCACGTCCAAGACAACATATTTTTCCTGCCAGTTTACTGATCCTACCACACCACCCCCGACATATAGCGTCCTATGTGCGATATTTTTTTATTTCTTTTTTGACCCTCTTCTGAGAGCAGCGGCACCGGTAAACTTGCAAAACAATCGCTTATTTGATAAGCTTCATTCAAAATTGCCAGGAGAGAGGTTATGGAACAGATCATCAAGATCGACAGCGCGGGTGAGATCAACCTCCCGCAGGATATCGTGGCCAGCCTCGTTCTGCATGAGGAGGATCGCTTTATGGTAACAAGCGGCCCCGACGCTATCGTAATCAAAAAGATATCGGCCGGAACGCTGGAAGATCGATTCCGCAGCCTGGCGGAGCGGGTGGGCCGGCAGTTCGAGGAAAGAAACGTCACGGAAGCAGACGTGGACGAGGCCGTCGCGTGGTCCCGAAAATAGTCCTGGACACCAACGTCATCGTCTCCGCATTCGGCTGGCAGGGAAGTCCGCATCACATCTTCCTCCGATGTATTGCGGGCGATTTTCGTCTCCATATTTCACCATCCCTTCTCCAGGAAGCAACCCGCGTACTCTCTTATCCGAAGCTTGGTTTCAGCCAGTCCCAAACCGATGAATTCATCAGTTGGTCACGAACTTAGTCATTTTTTGTCTCCTCGCGACTTGGCCAGAACCCGACGGCCCTTTTCGGTGAGCCGGTACTTCTGCAGACGGCTGTTGGGTTTGTCGGGAACGGTCAATTCAAGAAGCTGATAATCAAGCAGTCTTTGCAGACCCTTCTTAAAGTTCCCAGTGCGGCTGCTATAACCGGCAATTTCCAAGAGTTCCCTGCCTGTCTTCTCGCCGGAAGAACAAGATATCAGGATGTCATGCTGCCACTTAAGGAGTTCAACTTGGGCTTCTACTTGGGCCTCTTGGGCCTTCTCATGGGCTTCGACTTGTTCGGTCTCCGTGCCGCCTGAAGGGGTCGGTGTCTTCCCGAACATGGCCTTCATCAGATCCGAGGCCATATCCACTTCTTTATCCAGTTCCGGGATGAAGAGCTCGAAGGCCTTCCATGCGCGGTCGTTCTTGTAAACAGGCGCCGGGTGGCCAAGGGCCTGCCATGCTTCGCACATCATCCGCATGCCCGTCCCCGCCTGTTCGCACATGGCGATCCGGCGCATGGCCGTGGCAATGACCGGGTTGCGAACCTCTTTTTCTCCGGGCTCAAGCAGCCGGGAATCGTCCCCGAATACGTCGCCGGGATTCCAGAACTGGATGCCGTCGCGGAAGAATTTTATGACGGCCTTGCGGGAATGATCGCCATAGTCCTGATGGATCAGCAGGTTGACAGCCGCTTCGCGGAACACGCGAAACCCCGGGGGATCGTCTCGGCGGCCGAGGGTAACCGGATCAATATCTTTAAAAGGTTTGGGCATAAAGAACTTGTACTTACTGACCAGTTGATCCCAGGCCTGGATGATGTTCTCTTCGCATACGATCCGGTCAATCCAGCGAGTCTCGGGCATGGGCTCGTCAGTGGCATAGCCTAAAAACTGAAAATCCAGCGTCGGTCGCGGAATAAGCTGATGGATCGCTAAGGGAGACCCAAAGAGCATGATGGCGCCACGGATCGGAATGAAACGTTTTCCATCCCGGAGCAGATAGCCCCAGTGATAGAGAAACTCCTGATCGGGTTGTTTAGGATCGAAGCCGGTATTGACCTGATGGAACCGGTCCCGATACCACCGCAGGCTGCTCGGATGAAACGCCTCTTTGAGCAGCACACGGTCAAACGGCTGGCTGTCCCATCGGTCGGCGGTGGCGTCGCGTAACATGCGCTCGATGTCAATCATCTGGGCTTTGTAGTCCCCGCTGCCCTTGCGCAGGAAGGTCCGCCGGATGTCGCCATCCAGATAAACCGGCTTCCGGGTGTGCGGGTTTTCAGCAATGTGAAATGCGAGAACAGTTGCACCATCAATATCGTATCGTTTCTCCGTTACCTGAACGTCATGATTGACCTTGGCGTCGGCATGAAGCACAGACAGGAAATCACCCTGCACCTTCTCCGGCATCTCAACGCCGGTGCTTTTAAACTCTTCGCCATGCTGGGAGACGCCGAACACGAGCCAGCCGCCATGGGTATTGGCAAATGCGGATACAGTCTCAAACGCGGATTTGGGAACGGCGGTGCGCGCTTCCTTGAACTCGATATCGTTCCATTCACCAGCTTTCAGCAGCCTTTTGAGTTCTGCGATCTTCATTCCACTGTTCCTTGTCCATTCGTATTCATACTTGGTAATTACTCCAGCACAATACGTACCTTGCCGGGCTCTTATACCCTCGTTTCTTTTAACTTCTTCTACTCACGATACCACAGCACCCCCGACATATAGCGTCCTATGTGCGATATTTTTTTGTCATTTTTTTAATTTCTTTTTTGACCCGGTCCCTCAGCCATTTCGGTGCCAGTACCTCCACCTGTGATCCGTGCCGGAGAATCTCCATCAGAATTTCGGCTTCATGAGAAACAGGGATGGTCAGTTTGAGGGCGCCGTCCGAGAGTTCCTCTGTCTTCTGATTCGGATGCCATACCTGCCCCCGTATCCACCGTGATCGGACCGGCGAAAACCGCAGGACAACGGGAAAGCTCTCCCGGTTCTGAAATATCCCGAAAGTGTTTGTGAGAAAGGGTTTCCATTCCGCTTCGGGGTGGGGAGAAAATTTTTCCTCCGAAACCAGGCAATCAGTGATGCGGGAAAGTAGAAAATCGCGCCAGTCA
>DATEVI010000170.1:0-9153 GCA_035281865.1 Geobacteraceae bacterium
AGTGTTTTGTCGAACAGGGTGATTTTGAGGAAAGCTTCAAGGTATTGGAACTTTACGCCACCGACCTGATATCCGCCGGTCTTTTCGCTTCCGTGGAGCGATTCTACACTACCCTGCAAAGCCAGGCTCCTTATGAAACGAGGATTCTGGAAGGACTCAAAACCCTTTACGAGGCGAGCGGTGAAGAGGCAAAACTGGCTGATATCCAGATAAGTCTCAACATTCTGTCCGGCAATGTCACGGAAGAACGATCAATAAAACCTGACAGTCGTACGGCTCAGGCTGAAGATGAAACCGGCGTTGCGGGTCATCCGGGCTTGATCGAAATAGATTTTACACTGGCTGAAGAAGTCGAAACGGGCCTCCATGGCGTTGATGCCGCTGATGCGTCCTCCGCCGGCAATTTTACGGAATACATCATCCCAGATGAAGATGCCCCTGCACAGGGGAAGAGCCCAGCGGAAGAAATTGATCTTGAGCCGTACACCCTGAATCTTGAAGATCTGGAGGTAACACTGGAGTTACCGGACGGCAGCGAGATCAACCCTTTTGCCGAAACCGCGGAACTGTCCGGGGAAGATTCATCCGTCGGTCAATCCTCGCGAGAACCCGAGGGTGAACATCGGTTTTCTGATTCGCTGAATCTTGATCTGGACGAAAGCCTTTTCGAAATAGACATCGAAGAAGAGCCTATTGGAACGAGAGAGGAGAAGGAATCCGCCCTCGTTGAACTGGTGCTGGAAGAAGTGACGGACGAAGTAGCTGCGGACTGGCTGGAAATCGACTTGTCGGATGAAATCGACATTTGTGAAGTCCGGAATGAAATGCCCGCCGTTCCTGCAGACCATGCCGCCGTCATCGGCATGGAAAATCTTGATGCCGTCGGTGCATTGGACGAACTCGTCGCGGACCCGGACCAGCAGTTTGAAAGGGAAGACACGGAAACCCATTTCAATCTCGGCATTGCCTACAAGGAAATGGGTCTGTATGACGATGCCATGAAAGAGTTCGCGGCTGCCGCCGTCGATCCCCTCAGGACAATCGATTGCGTTATTCTCCGGGGCATCTGCCTAAGGGAGAAGGGCGACATGGAGAAAGCTGAAGAGGTTCTCTCGTCGGGGATACGTCTTTTTGAACGAGAGCCGGAAAAGGCACTGAATCTGAAGTTCGAACTGGCTCTCCTCCATGAGGCATCCGGACGTAATGATGAGGCATTGCGTGTTTACCGTGATGTTTTTACCGTCAATCCCGGTTTCCGTGACGCCGTCGCAAAAATTGCGCGGTTACAGGGGAATTCCGGTCTTTTGGACCTTTCCGATATCGATGAGATGGATATTGAACTGGAAGGGATAAAGTGAAAATGGGAGTGTACTGGTTGTAATGGAACGACTCTGGGCTCCGTGGCGTATGCAGTATATCCTGAATCAGAAACCGGAAGGATGCATCTTCTGCCTGGGTGATGATAAAGAGCAAGACAGGCACCTTCTCGTGCTCTACAGGTCCACGCATTCGTTTGTAATGATGAACCGCTATCCGTACTGTAACGGACATATGCTCGTATGTCCCTTCCGTCACGTCTCCACACCGGATCAATTGGAAAGCGATCAAATGCTTGACCTTTTTGCAACGGTGAATCTTTGCACAAAGGTTCTCTCCACGAAATTCTCTCCCCAGGGATTCAATATCGGGATAAATCTCGGCAAGGCCGCGGGAGCGGGTGTGGACGACCACCTTCACGTTCATGTCGTGCCCCGCTGGGTCGGCGACACGAACTTCATGACCGTCATCGCGGACATTCGCGTCATGCCGGAAAACCTGCTGGCCACCTATGACAAGCTGCTTCCGGGGTTTTTGTCGGATACTGGAAAGTGAGCATTTGACAGGTTAAGGTCTACTTGCTTTCACCCTTCACGTACTCTTCAAGGAAATTCCGCTTATACTCTGAAAACCTGTCTTCCTCTATCGACTTCCGTATCTCGTCCATCATGTTCAGGTAAAAATGCACGTTGTGAATGCTGGCCAGGATGGCCGACAGGACTTCGTTGGAGATGAACAGGTGATGAAGGTATGCCCTGGTGAAATTCCTGCATGTGTAGCAGGAGCAGTTCGGTTCTATCGGGTAGAAATCGCGACGGTATTTTCTGCTGGTAAGACGTATCCTGCCGCGGTTCGTGAATAGCGTGGCGCTTCGGGCATAGCGGGTGGGAATGACGCAGTCGAACATGTCCATGCCCCGTTCGACGCTTTCCAGAATATCTTCAGGAAGTCCGACTCCCATGAGGTAGCGCGGCTTGTCCGCGGGAAGGTGAGGGGCGGTAAAATCCACGACCTTTTTCAGCAGTTCCAGACCTTCTCCGACACTGACCCCACCGATGGCGTAGCCGGGGAAATCCATCTTCACCAGTTCCTCGACGCACATGGTTCGCAGGTCTTCGAAGACGCTCCCCTGTACGATGGCGAACAGCGCTTGATCTTTCCTGGTATGGGCCTTTTTGCACTCCTCGGCCCAGCGCAGGGTTTTCCTGGTGGATTGGGTGGCGTAGCGCTTTTCACAGGGGTAGGGGATGCATTCATCGAAGGCCATGATGATGTCGGCTCCCAGCGCTTCCTGGATGGCGACGGCCTTGGCCGGATCGAGGAATATCTCCTCGCCGGTGATTTCATGCCTGAAAAACACTCCGCTGTCGGTTATGCGCTTTTTCGGCAGGGAAAAGACCTGGAAGCCCCCTGAATCGGTGAGAATCGGCCCGTCCCAGCTCATGAACCGGTGAAGACCGCCGGCCTTCTCCACAAGACTTTCTCCGGGGCGGAGGTGGAGATGATAGGTGTTGCACAGTATGATCTGCGCCCCTGTTTCCTTGACCTGTTCGGGGGTCATCGCCTTCATGGCGGCGTGTGTACCGACCGGCATGAAGATGGGCGTTTCTATGACTCCATGGGGAGTTACCAGCGTGCCGCGACGCGCGGCCGTTTTACTGTCTTTCTTGTTCAGCGTGAATTTCATGAAATAACCAATCCTCGTACACAGTTTACAATTGCCGGAATATCGGCTACAAGCTTATTAGCAGATTGACGTGAAAAAGACAATGCTGCAATGGAAATTGGCAAAAGGGCGTCTGTAACGAATGGATTTCGTATTCGCAAAACTTATCTTCACGCTCAGGCTGGAGAATGACGTTGCAGATCCTTATGCGCTGTTCCGGATCAGGAGCGATTTCATGAAGGCTTTCCGTGAAGCGGTCTGCCGCCGGGACGGCAGTTGTGAAAACTGCGCGGAACGCTGCAATTGCGCCTATCATGCGACGTTTTCCCAAACACTCAGCGAAGACGGGACAGCCGTCAGACGTCACCAGAAGCCATCCCTGCCGTTCGTTTTCGATCTCCCTCTGCTTCCCGGCCTACCGAATGCGGGGCAAAAAATTGAGATCGGTCTGGTCCTGGCGGGTTCGGCGATAAATTACGTCCGGGAGTACATGGCGGCGGTAGATTTACTGTTCAAACCGGCTGTCGGCAGCCGGAAGACGGTAGCTACCATGGAACTGGTCGAATCGGTGACCTGTACGGATTTCAGGAACCTTATCTTGGAGACCGGAAGGACACCGGCCCTGGACGCGGTGTCGACCATTTCCGCCAGGGACCTCGTAGAAATGAAAACCCTCGATCACCGCCGTATCAGAATGACAATCACTTCTCCCATGCGACTCCTGCAAGATGGCAAACCGGTCCGTGAATTTTCATTCTCATTATTTGTCCGTCCGCTGTTACGTCGCATATCCTCCCTGGCATTCTATTATTACGGGAACGGACTGGAAGTCGATTACAAATGGCTTTCCGCCGCCAGCGACTCTATTGTGTTGGTCGAAAACGATTTCCGCTGGATCGAGTGGGATAAGGACAGGCACGGAGACCGACTTGGCGGCATCATCGGCAGTGGTGTGTGGGAGGGATATCTCACCGATTTTCACCCTTTCCTGCTGCTTGGGGAATATTTTCACGTCGGCAAAGGTTCACCCTTCGGTCTGGGACGGTACCGCATGGATGGAGAAGCGGGATGATGCCTTGCAAAAGACGGGTTACCTCTTTACAATTAATAACATGTCTCGAGGGCACTGAGGGAATGAACCGGTGGACGACTCGTTCCGCTGGGGGAGGCGGGCACTCTTGACGAAAAATTCGAAAACATCTGAAAGTTCAGGAGGCCACATGTGGCAAACCATCTGGAAACCCCTTCTCGCGATGCTGGTTCTGATAATTGTCTTCAACTTCATGTACAATTACATTACCGATCAGGCTGGGGGTGAAAGCTCGGAAATTACTTACAGCCGCTTCAAGGGCGAACTGGCGAGGGATAATATTCGGCGGATACAGATCAAGGGCAGCGCAATCAAAGGAGATTTCAGAAATAAGACCAGAATTACCGAGACTGTCAACGAAAAGAGTGTTGCCAGGGAAATTTCACAGTTCAGTACCATAATGCCGTCCATCCAGGATCCGCAACTGATGGCGGAACTGGAGGCAAAAAAGGTGGATGTTGCCGCGGTGTCGACGGAAACATCTCCACTGCTGAGCACGTTGGTTTATCTTCTTCCGTGGCTTCTGATTCTTGGAGTATGGATTATGATGACGCGCGGCATCAAGTCGCAGGGGCCCGGCGGAATGATGGGAGGATTTGCGAAATCCGGTGCAAAAATGTATAGCACGCAGAAGGTGAACGTGACTTTTGCCGATGTCGCGGGCATGGAAGAGGCCAAACAGGAATTGAGAGAGGTTGTTGAATATCTGAAGGACCCGAAAAAATTCCAGCGCATAGGCGGCAAAGTACCGAAAGGGGTCCTCCTGGTGGGACCTCCCGGGACCGGAAAGACACTCCTTGCACGGGCTGTTGCCGGAGAGGCCGGGGTAACCTTCTTCAGCATTTCAGCGTCGCAGTTTATCGAGATGTTCGTCGGAGTCGGCGCCAGCAGGGTGCGCGACCTGTTTGCCGGTGCCAGAAAGGAGGCACCCAGCATCATCTTCATCGACGAGCTGGATGCCGTCGGGCGGAGCAGGGGTGCAGGCTTCGGGGGAGGGCACGACGAGCGCGAGCAGACACTGAACCAGTTGCTTTCCGAGATGGACGGGTTCGATCCCCATGAAGAGGTAGTTGTCATGGCGGCCACCAACCGACCGGACGTTCTCGATTCAGCCCTTCTGAGGCCCGGACGTTTCGACAGGAGGGTTGTTATTGAAAGGCCGGACTGGCGGGACCGGGAAAAAATATTGCATGTTTACGCGCGCAAAGTGAAACTGTCCGACGATGTCGACCTGGCCGTGATTGCCAAGGGAACACCGGGAATGACCGGAGCGGACCTGGAAAACCTGATGAACGAAGGCGCGATCCTGGCTGCGCGGGATAATGCCACGGTTGTTACCATGCACCACCTGGAGTTGGCAAAGGATAAGATTCTGATGGGCGGAGAAAGAAAGATGTTTATTTCCGACAGGGAGAAGAGGATTACCGCCTTTCACGAATCGGGGCATGCCCTGGTGGCGAAACTGCTGCCGGATACGGATCCCGTCCACAAGGTAACCATCATCCCTCGCGGGATGGCGCTTGGCGTTACCCAGCAGTTGCCCGAGGACGACCGTTATCATTATCCGAAGAGCTATCTTATGAACAGGCTGTCCGTGGTACTCGGCGGGCGCGTCGCCGAACGCCTGGTCTTCGGTGATGTTTCCACCGGCGCGCAGAACGATCTGAAAACGGCAACAGAGCTGGCCGAGAAAATGGTTTGCCAGTGGGGCATGAGTGATAAGATAGGCCCTGTCACGTTCAGCAGGGGCGAGGAGCATCCGTTCCTCGGCATGAAGCTGGCCCAGGAGAAGACCTTTTCGGAACAGATGGCCTGGCTCATCGACCAGGAAATCGCGGAAATAATCAAGGCTGCGGAAAGCAGGGCCAACGAACTGATATCAACCCACCGGAAAAAACTCGATTCCCTTGCCGAGGCGCTCCTTGAAGAAGAGACCCTGGACGGCAGAAGGATCAATGAAATCGTGGCTGCCGCGTGAGCGGAAAAGTATTGTGAGGTTCAGATGCATCAAGAAAGAAAATCCGGTATCCTGCTTCATCCAACATCCCTCCCCGGGCCCGGCGGCATAGGTTCCATGGGCCAATCCGCCCGCGCATTCGCGGATTTTCTGCATGCTTCGGGTCAGTCGATCTGGCAGATCCTTCCCACCGGCCCCACTACCTACGGCCATTCGCCTTACGCCTGCTATTCGGCCTTTGCCGGCAATCCTCTGTTGATAGATCTTGAGGCGCTGGCAGGGGAGGGCGATCTCGATTCTTCAGACCTGAGTCATGGTCTGCCCGACGACCGGGTCGATTATCAACGGGTGGAAAAATTCAAGATCGATATCCTGAAGAAAGCCGCGGCCGGCTTTTTCGCCACGGGCCATTCTGCCCGCATGGAGGCATTCCGAAGTTTCTGCGAGACAAATTCATGGCTGAAGGATTTTGCCCTATTTATGACCCTGAAAGAACACTATCACGGCAAATGCTGGAATGAGTGGCCTGACGCGGTTGCCGGGCGGGAACCATCTGCCCTGGAAGAGCTCAACCAGGAGCTTTCCGGACTCATCGACGTGCAGAAATATATGCAATGGCAATTCTTTCGCCAGTGGCAGGGTGTGAAAGAATATGCAAACAGTTTGGGAATCAAAATTTTCGGAGATATCCCCATTTTCGTAGCCTACGATTCCGCCGATGTGTGGGCAAACCGCCATCTGTTCCTGCTGGACGAAGAGGGTCGTCCGACCGCCGTGGCCGGGGTCCCGCCGGATTATTTCAGCAGCACCGGCCAGCTGTGGGGGAATCCCCTGTACGATTGGGATGCCATGGCAAGTAACGGATACGGCTGGTGGATCGACAGGTTCAGATGTTCATTTGCACTTTGCGACATGGTGAGGGTGGATCACTTTCGCGGCTTTGAATCTCACTGGGAAGTGCCGGCAAAGGAAAAAACCGCGGTCAATGGCCGCTGGGCGCCGGGGCCCGGTGATGCCCTGTTTTATGCAGTGGCTGGGGCACTGGGGCAACTGCCGATAATAGCCGAGGACCTCGGTGTCATTACCCCGGAAGTGGAGGCGCTGCGGGACAGGTTTTCATTTCCCGGGATGAAGATACTCCAGTTCGCTTTCGGTTCCGGCCCGCGAAATCCGTATCTTCCGCACAATCACATCCGCGAGTCCGTGGTCTACACCGGCACCCATGACAATGACACGACGGTCGGCTGGTTTGCCTCCCTTACCGAAAGTGAAAAGAAAGATGTCTGCCGGTATCTCAATACCTCGGGGGATGACATCGCATGGGACCTGATACGCGTATCTCTCGTTTCCGTAGCCGACACCGTAATTTTTCCCCTGCAGGATATCCTGTCTCTCGACAGTGAAGCCAGGATGAATACTCCCGGCACATCGACCGGTAACTGGACATGGCGCTTTTCCGCCGATTCTCTTACTCCCGAGTTGGCGGGCGGGCTGCTGGAGTTGACCGGGATATACGGACGGCTGCGGCAATGATTTAAAGTTGATGTATTCATTTTTAAGGAGGAGAAATCATGTCAGACAATAAATTAAGTATCGACACCCTTGCACTCCATGCCGGTCACACCCCGGATTCCGCTTCACTGGCCCGGGCCGTTCCCATCTACCAGACAACTTCCTATGTCTTCAAAAGCTCGGAACACGCCGCGAAACTTTTTGCCCTGGAGGAGTCGGGAAACATCTACACGCGAATCATGAACCCGACAACTGATGTTCTCGAGAAACGCATGGCTGAGCTGGACGGCGGTGTAGGCGCCCTTGCCGTGGCTTCCGGACAGGCCGCCATAACCTATGCCGTGCTGAACATCGCCCAGGCAGGCCAGAACATAGTTTCGACGAATTACCTGTACGGCGGCACATACAACCTGTTTCACTACACCCTGCCGAAACTGGGCATAGAGGTGAAGTTCGTGGACAGCTCCGACCCTGAGAACATCCGCGCGGCGATTGACGACAAGACCCGCCTGGTATACACCGAATCGGTGGGTAACCCGAAAAACAACGTGGACGACTTCGAATCCATAGCCGAAATCGCCCACAAGGCGGGAATTCCCTTCGTGGTGGACAACACTGTCACCACCCCATATCTGTTCAGGCCGCTGGAGCATGGTGCCGATATAGTGGTCTATTCGCTGACAAAATTCATTGGCGGCCACGGTACCAGCATCGGCGGATGCGTTGTGGACGGCGGCAAATTCCCGTGGAACAATGGAAAGTTTCCCGAATTCACCGAGCCGGACCCGTCCTATCACGGCATCCGTTTCTGGGAAGCCCTGGGAAACCTGTCGTATATCATAAAAATGCGAGTGGAACTGCTGCGCGACATGGGGGCTCCCCTGTCGCCGTTCAACGCCTTTCTTTTCCTCCAGGGTCTGGAGACGCTTCACGTAAGGATGCCGCGCCACGTGGAAAACGCGCAAAAGGTTGCCGAATGGCTGGAAAAGAA
The DNA here is from genome assembly GCA_035281865.1 of Geobacteraceae bacterium. GTDB lineage: Bacteria > Desulfobacterota > Desulfuromonadia > Geobacterales > Geobacteraceae > CAIWTU01. The sequence continues at coordinate 8,534 of DATEVI010000170.1, forward strand.
CCCGAATGTTGTCTGGGTGAACTACCCCGGTCTCGCCAGTCACAAAGACCATGCGCGGGCCGGTAAATACCTGCCGAAAGGGGCGGGAGCCATCATAGGCTTCGGCATCAAAGGGAGTGTGGAAGCCGGCAAGAAGTTCATAGATAACGTAAAACTCCTGTCTCACTTGGCCAACATAGGCGATGCGAAGTCATTGGTCATCCACCCGGCGTCGACCACCCATCAGCAGTTGACCGAGGAGGAGCAGTACGCGACCGGGGTCACTCCTGATTTCATTCGGCTTTCCATCGGGATAGAAGATGTACAGGACATCATCGCCGATATCGACCAGGCACTGAGGGCATCCCAGGCTTGACGAGTTGAGTAGGTAACCCCGCCCCTGTAGAGGCGTCAAAGCAAAATACGCAAAGCAATTATATATGCACTGTGATAAAGGGTGGCCGGAAACGGTCACTATTTTTTTTACAATCATCACAAAATCATGACAAAACCCTCAAGTTATTTGCACAGCTGACGATAGATTTTAATGAAAGCGATCGAGAGGCGGTTTTTACGCTAAATAACATCCTAAAGGATCACGTGATGAGGGGGTTGACATGTTTTTTACGAATCTGAAGATT
>DATEVI010000171.1:0-2414 GCA_035281865.1 Geobacteraceae bacterium
CGCCATCATCGATACTTCCGTTTACATCGACAACTTAAGGTCCGGCCGCTTTCAGAAGGAACTCCTTGAGCTTAAGTTTGTTGTTCGCGCCAGCGCGGTTGTGTTGGCAGAATTGTGGAAAGGGGCTAGGTCGAGGGAGGCAGTCAGGGCCGTTGATTATTTAACCGCGAACCTGCGTGTCGTTGCTCCCAACGAAAGAGAATGGGTGGAGTCTGGAAAGATCGTTGGCCGACTAATGAGCGAAAGAGGGCATGATGATCGTAAGGTAAAGGAGATTCATTTCGATGTTCTCATTGCTATGACGGCGAGGAAAATCGGAGCCTATCTCATTACCTGCGATGCCGATGATTTTACGGCTATTCATGGAATTATGGATTTTAACCTTATCTGCTGGTAGCTCTCCGAACATAAAGTGATTTGCAATATCCGTTATGATCTTAATTGGTCAACGGGCAGGCTAGCGTTGCCTACCAAAGTACCGTTCGCTTCCAGCAGCTCGGGCACCATGACGGACAGTTTTTCTGCGAGGGCCTCAACGGTGTCGGCTTCGGTGATGAGCCCGGGGACATCGTCGCTGGTCGCGACCCAGACCTTGGCCTCGGGGTCCCATTCAGCGTTTACTGTGATTTGCTTTGGCCCCATTTGACGAAAGTCTAGGCTGATGACTTCACATTGTCAAACGACCAATTCCGTAATATGACGTTTGCCGCAGTGCTATTCTCAATAGGGAAGTGTCCCCTGCACTTGGCAATTTGGAAACCAAGAAGCCCGAAGCGATTTTGGCCCTGCATAAGGAAATGAAGTGTACTGTCCCCGGAAATTCTCCCGGAAATTCGGTAGAGGTCTCGCTCGACAAGGGGAAGACACCCTATTTTGTCCCCGGGCTGATAGGCTAGGATTACTTGAGATATGTCGCTTCCAGGTATGCTCTCAATTGGTTAACGGCATTACCCAGCGTCGGCGCCAAAATTGTCCAGTTGGTAGTGGGGTCTAGCTCTGTTCAAGAAGTATAATTTTCATCTTCCAGGCCTGGTAATTTCAGATGACGTCAATACCGTTCAAAGTGATAGGAAGTTCCTTTTGAGGGTCAGTCGCCGAGAGGTCGGAAACAGCCCCCGCTGCAACAGTAAAAAACGTCCTTTAAGGTATCCGACAGTCTCTAGGAACAGCAAGCGGCGTTGAGCCGCCCTTTTGGGAGGGGACGGTATACGATAACATGCGATTATGTCAACTGCGGCCCGGCCCGAAGATAAGCCTGGACATCGGCCCCCCGATTGCGGTAAAGAAGGGCCGAACGATGCTTGACGACTAGAAATAAAACACAGAGAGGAGACAGATTTATGGCCACGCCGGACTGCGATGTGGTTGTCGTTGGATTGGGAAACGCCGCCCAAGCTGCGGCCGCGTCCGCTCATGAAGCCGGGGCCAAGGTCATAGTGTTGGAAAAGGCTCCGGAAAAAAAGAGAGGGGGAAACACTTGGTTTAGCCATGGGGCCCAATTCCGCCACTACCATAACGGGATTCCCGACGTGAAACCCCTCCTGCCGCATGTGCCGGAAAGCGAGTGGGAAAAGATCGACCTTCCTCCCTATACGAAGGACGATTTTTATGCGGACATCATGCGTGTCACCCGCGGACGGTCGGTGCCGGAGCTGGCCGAGCTTCTGGTGAACGAGTCCTATCCTACTGTCAGGTGGATGCGGGAATCAGGCATCCAATGGGAAATCCTTTATACAGATGCTAAGCCTGAAGGCGGCCGCTTTCGGTGGCATCACGGCAGTAGCTTCATCCATTCCAAGGATGGCGGCGCTGGCTTGGTGGACATGTGGCACCGTATTCTCCAGAGCAAGGGAATCGAAGTCCGCTACGAAAACGGCGCCGTTCGTTTCATCACGGACGAGAAAAATGCGGTTCGCGGCGTGGTGGTTCAAACTCCCGAAGGTTTGGCGGAGATCCGCTGCCAAGGGGCCGTTCTTGCTTGTGGCGGCTTCCAGGCGAGCCCTGCATTGCGCGCTCAGTACCTGGGAGCCGGCTGGGATCTGGCAAAGGTTAGGGGGACCAAGTACGATACCGGCGACGGAATCCAGATGGCATTGGACATCGGAGCGCAGGCTTTCGGCCACTGGAGCGGCGCCCACGCAACTCCGATCGACGCTGATGCCGGCGACTATGAGGGAGGATTCCTGGACCCGGCCAACCGCCGGTATAGAACCCACCGCTATGGCTGGACTCTCGGAATTATGGTTAATACCGAAGGCCGGCGTTTTGTAGACGAAGGGGAGGATTTCCACGCCTACACTTACGCGAAGACGGGCGGGGAGATCCTGAAGCAGCCAGGAGGCATCGCCTATCAGATTTTTGATGAAAAAGTCAAAGAGGCAGTCGCTCGCCACCTCTATGATGGGGCGACGCCG
>DATEVI010000172.1:0-2641 GCA_035281865.1 Geobacteraceae bacterium
GCCGGTGGATGAGAGGCTGCAAGACGTGCAGTCGTTCTGGAGCAGGGGGATGCTCGATCCTGAGAGCAATGTCCAGTTCGGTGAGGGAGGAGCGGGCGCCTTTTCGGACGGAAAGTTGACGACGCGAGTCCGGGACTCGAACATGGAATATGCACTGGAAAAGCTGGTTCAATTCGGCGCCCCGAGGGAGATTCTCTACCTGGGTAAGCCCCACATCGGAACCGACAGGCTCCGGAACGTCATTCTGGAAATAAGGCGAAGCCTCGAAGCCGCCGGTTTTGAGATCCTTTTCCGGCGCAAGCTCACCGACATAGTCTGTACCGCGGACCGTCTGGTTGCGGCCATCCTCAATGAGCGCGACCAAGTTCCCTGTGATCACCTGGTGCTGGCGCCTGGCCACAGCGCGCGCGACACTTACGAAATGCTCGTGCGACACTCGGTCCAGCTCCGACAGAAGCCGTTTGCCGTTGGGCTGCGTGTCGAACACCCCCAGGAGCTGATAAACCGCATTCAGTACGGTATGCCCGGGCATCCCGTGCTCCCTGTGGCAGATTACGCCCTGGCCTACAACAACCCGCGCACGAAGCGTTCACTTTATTCATTCTGCATGTGCCCGGGGGGGGTGATAGTTGGCGGTTCGTCCGAAGAAGGCATGGTTGTGACCAACGGCATGAGTAATTACAGGCGCAACGCGCCGTTCGCCAACAGCGCCTTGGTGGTTCCGGTCGGGGAGGAGGATTTTCATGGACAGGGTCCCCTTGCAGGAGTAGAATTCCAGCGGGCTTGGGAACGAAAGGCATTCCTTGCCGGTGGAGGAAACTATTGTGCCCCGGCTCAAAACCTCATGGCTTTTCTGGGAAAAGGCCGTGGGAAGGTTTTTGCTTCAACCTATCTGCCCGGCGTCCGCGAGACGGATCTGGGTGAGGTGCTGCCCGACTACGTGGTCGAAACCATGCGGGAAGGAATCAGTTATTTTGACCGGAAGATGCGGGGATTCATGACGGAAGAGGCAACTCTTACCGGTGTGGAGACCAGGACTTCCTCGCCTGTCAGGATCGTGCGGGACGATGACATGCAGTCCGTAAACCTGAAAGGCCTCTATCCCGTCGGCGAAGGGGCGGGCTATGCCGGAGGAATCATGAGTGCGGCCCTCGACGGCATAAGAGCTGCCGACATGATTGCCCGGCGGATTATTGAAGAGAAAAGGAGCACATTTTGAGCAAGGTGTTTATCAGTGAAATCAAAGATCGGGACCAGGTTAACTCCGTTTTCCTCGTGAAGGAAAAATCGACGGCCATGGCCAAGAACGGTAAACCCTATATGACCCTCCAGCTCATGGACAGAAGCGGTGAGATCGAGGGGAGAATATGGGACAATGTTGACGCCGTTTCTGCAAAATTTGAAAAAAACGATTTTGTTTCGGTGCATTCCAAGGTTTCCGTGTATCTTGGAAAGATGCAGCTGATTATCAGCGATCTTTCCGCTGTGCCGGAGGAGGAAGTGAACCTTGCCGAGTTTCTCCCCGAAACGGAACGCGATATTCAGGATATGGTTACCGAACTCGGCTCCCTTGTGGATTCCCTCACGGATGACCATCTTTTCAGACTTCTCTCGGCGTTTTTCGGGGATTCCGGCTTTATGGCACTTTACCGTATTGCCCCGGCGGCCAAGGGTATGCATCACGTTTATCTCGGCGGTCTCCTGGAACATTCGCTGGCTGTTGCCAGGTTGGCGGACCGGATCGTTCCGCTGTACCCCGGACTCAATCGCGACCTTCTCGTTGCGGGGGCGCTGCTCCACGACATCGGAAAGGTCAGGGAGATGACCTATATCCGCGCTTTTGACTATACGGACGAGGGCAAGTTGCTGGGGCATATAACCATCGGGACGGAAATGATACAGGAAAGGATCTCCTCGATTCCGGGATTTCCCGTTGAGCTTGCCATGCTCCTCAAACATATGATCCTTTCCCACCACGGTCAGTATGACTTCGGATCACCTAAACGGCCCAAAACAATAGAGGCGACGGTCCTTAATTACCTGGATGATCTGGATTCCAAGATTAACGGCATCAGAACGCATATCAGGAAAGAGCCGGCTAACCAATCCCGTTGGACATCTTATCACAGACTGTACGACCGGTATTTTTACAAAGAGAACTACCTCTCTGAAGAAGAGAGGAACGATGGAGAGGGCGAATCCGAAAGCGGCATTTGCGAGCCTGCAGAAGAGTCCTGCGGTAATGCTGCCGACCGCAAAAACTTCCGGAACAGCCCGTTCGAAAAACTGCAGGAGAAGAATCTGGAACTGTTTTAGCTTATGGATTCAGAATCCGGAAGACATACGCGAGAATGTGTCGTATGAATCTGACTTCTTCATCTACAGGAAAGGCCACATATGATTCTTGAAACTGTTATCGTAGGTCCATTGGAGGTCAACTGTTATATCCTTGGCTGTGAAAAGACCGGAGAAGCCGTAGTTATAGATCCTGGAGCCGATACGGACCGGATTATTCCCGTATTTTCCAGACACGGGCTTAAGATAATTCATGTGCTGAACACCCACGGACATTTCGATCATGTGGGAGGCAACCACACGATTTTGGAAGCGACCGGTGCGGACCTGCTGATCCATGAGGCGG
>DATEVI010000173.1:0-4866 GCA_035281865.1 Geobacteraceae bacterium
CTTGAAAAATTCATCAATCGGAACGCCGATTTCATCATCACCAGTTCGGGCGCCGGAGCAAAGGAATTGGTTGAAAATTGGGGAATAAGGCCGGACAGGGTGCGAAGCCTCATTGACGGCGTCGACTGCCACGAATTCAAGCCGCACCCGAAGGAAGAGGCGCGCAGAGCGCTGCAGCTTCCCATGGACAGGCCGATTGCCGTGTTTCTCGGAGTCCTGAACCGGTACCAGGGTGTCGACATCCTTCTTGAAGCCATCAGGATTATCCGGGAGAAAGGTCTGCGGCTCCATTTTCTCGTCATGGGTTTTCCGGAGGAAAAATACCTGCGGATGGCAGAGGAAGCGGGAATTGCAGATAGCGTAACCTTTGCCGGGAAGATTGACTACACAAAGGCGGCCTTTTACCTGTCTGCTGGTGATATCGCCGTATCACCGAAAATCTCCCTGTCCGAGGCGAACGGAAAGCTCTTCAATTATATGGCTTGTGCCCTTCCAACGGTAGTCTTCGATACCCCGATTAATCGCGAAATACTCTATACTGCCGGCGTCTATGCGAAATATGCCGATGCCGTTGATTTCGCCGCCAAGATCGAGACCCTGGTTCGGGATGAAAAGAAATGTCTGGAACTGGGCAAAATGAGTCGTGAGCGGGCGGAGCGGGAGCATTCCTGGGAGGCGAGGGGGAAAGAGCTTGAGGGGATTTATCACAACTCGACGAGCGGAATCACAAATTCTTAGAATGCTGCCTTTTTTCTCCCGAAGCAATGTTTCATATTTCAGGAATTAGATGGTGATTTCAGGCAGACATTTTCGCGGAGGTCATCCTCGAAATCACTGAGCTTTCGGTATGCAAAATGAAATGTGTGGACGCGGCAACTCTTGGTGTAAAGGAGGGGGCTATTTCTTCTTTTTGGCTGTTTTGGTTGCTGGACGAGCCTTCATCGCCGGTTCGGATTTGGTATGGGGTAAATAGGAAGCTGCGTCGGCCGGTTGTAAGGTGTTGAAATGGGAGGCAGCAATTTTCCGGGTTTTGCCGTCACTGAACTCAATCGTCACCATGGCGGCTGTTACTTCCAGCACCTTGCCGGCGCCCCATTCGAGCGCTCCCGCATGGCTTATAATTTTTCCGACTTTGATTGTCATTATTTCCTACCTCATTTGTTCGGTGGGGTGGTTTGTGTTGCAATAAATAAATATTAGGACAATAATCAGAGAAAAAATAATTATTTATTCGCTGATTCAGGAAAAATACACAACTTTCATAGTGCCTTAAAACATCATTAATATCAAGAAATATTCAGTGAGAATAAATGGAATATATGGCAATGCAGTTGTAATATGTCGAGACACGTTACTGTATTTATTGTCTATTTTGTAATTGCAAATAAATATTGTCAGTAACTTGTAATCTAATAACAGTATAAGCATCGGCTCCGGTCAATTTTATTTGAAGCAGCCCTGAATTTAATAGCTTGACATTGTCGGTGTAAAGCTGTTAAGTTCATACACGTCCGGAAATATTACCGGACAAAAATAACAGGAAAAATCAGGAGAAGGTAAGTAAATGGTAAACGGAACAGTAAAATGGTTTAACGACAGTAAGGGTTTTGGTTTTCTTGAGCAGGAAAACGGCGAAGATGTATTTTGTCACTTTTCCGCAATTAGCGGTGACGGATTTAAATCCCTTGCTGAAGGAGACAGAGTAACGTTTGATGTAGTCAAGGGTCCGAAAGGGCTTCAGGCCTCCAACGTAAGAAAAGTCTAAATACAGCATTCTTGTAGATACACAAAATGCCCCGGAGAAATCCGGGGCTTTTTTTTTGATGAGAAGCAGCGAATAGTTTCGCAGCCGGGACGGTTCGATTCAGGCTCTCGAATCGCTGTTGTTACGCAAGGCTATCGGTATCAGCGGCTGGCTTTGTCGAACCTCCAGCATAAAGAAGTGAGATAAGTATGCGAATTGCTTTAGTGCTGTGCCCAAGACTTACCGGAACTTTTTCTTGGCATCTTCCCCCTCGACTTGGGTACGGGAATCGTTTACAATTCTTTTCATGAAACTTGCTCTCTTACTCATCTACTTACTGGAACTGGTCATCGGTTATGTCCTGCGCTATCTCAACCTGCGACATCTGAAGCTGCACGGTTCCGAGGTGCCCCCGAATTTCACGGGCGCAATCGACCCTGAAACCCTGCGAAAGACTTCTGCCTACACCTTGGAGCAGAGCCGCGTCGGCCTCATCGAATCGATATTCGGCGCAGCCATCCTGGTTGTATTCCTGTTCGGCGGCCTGATGGGAGCCTATGACCGCTGGATCGCTTCGCTGACCGACTCATTCATCATCGGGGGCGTGCTGTTTTTCCTTCTTCTCTATTTCGCCCAGACCATTCTGGATATTCCTTTCAGTCTCTACCAGACCTTTCGCATCGAGAACCGGTATGGTTTCAATACGATGACCGCGAAGCTCTGGATTGCCGACTTCGCCAAATCCACTGTGATCTCCGCCATCTTGATTTCTCTCCTCATGGCAGGAGCCTTATTTCTCATTCAGTTCAGCCCGAACTGGTGGTGGCTGTGGGTATGGGGATTTTTCGCCGTGTTCACCCTGTTTCTCATGTATGTTTCCCCGTACGTCATCGAGCCGCTGTTTTTCAAATTCAAGCCGGTGAGCAAGGAGGGGCTGGAGGAAGAGATCCGCGCCTTGTTGGACAAGGCGGGCCTGGAGATAAGCCGGGTCATGGAAGTGGATGCGTCGCGCCGCAGCCGCCATTCCAACGCCTATTTCACGGGAATCGGCAGGGTAAAACGCATTGTTCTGTACGATACGCTCCTGGAGCAGATGGACAACCGGGAAGTTCTGGCGATTCTTGCCCACGAGGCGGGACACTGGAAAAAGCGCCATATCGTGAAGCGCCTGGTTCTTACCGAGGCGGGAAGCCTCGTCGCATGCTTTGTGGCCTTCCACCTGTTGCAGTGGCCGGGGCTTCCGGGGCTGGTGGGGCTGGCATACGCTTCCCTGCCCGCTCAACTGGTCATCCTGGGCTTCCTTGGATCGTTGATAAGTTTCCCTACGACTCCGCTCGGCAGTTGGCTGTCAAGGAGACACGAATGGCAGGCCGACCGGTTTGCCTCGGAACTCTCCGGCATGCCCGATGCCCTCGCCTCGGCATTGATCAAGCTGACCCGGGAAAATCTCTCCAACCTGCATCCGCACCCTCTCTACGCGGCCATCTACTATTCGCATCCGCCGGTAGTTGAGAGGGTGAAGAGACTGCTGGAGGGAAAGGGAGGAATCACTGAATCATCGGCTTCGCCAGGGTGCCTCGGATCGGGATAGTATAGTGACCGGGGGTGGTGAGGTATTTGGTGAGAAGGAGAAAGACGAACTTCTGGCTCTCTAGGAATGCCGGTTTGGGCATCAGTTCAAGGGTCAAGTTCAGCGGCGCTGAAGCCGTCGGCTCGACAAACGGTATTTCCCCCTTGAGCCGGACGTAGATGCCGCTGCCCTGCAGGCTGAGTGTTTCCAGTGTTCCCCGGCTGCCTTTCAGCCTGTATAACCCCTGGATGTTTTCATATGATGCGTCGGGCAGCGGAGTTTCTCCTATCTTGACCCCGTTCAGGACCGCTTCCTTGGCCCACAGGCGCAATTCCCCCCTGTAGTTTCCCTTCTCTCCCCCAAAATCGGCGCGCGCATGAAGATTTCCTCTCACCCGTGCGCCGGTGGCCATCTGGAACAAGGGAATCTCCTCCATCCGCACATCATCGAGTTTAAGGGAAAAATTCATATCCCGTCGGGAGGCGATATGTCCTTCTACCGTTCCCCGGCCGATCTCCGCCTGATAGTTTATGTTGACCCTTCCGAGCAGAAGATTAGGAAGACTCAGTCGGGCAGACACCGCATCCAGCTTTAACAGGGTCCCCCGGTCATCCCCGATTTCCAGATTCCTGGCCTTTATCCCCAAGGGAAACGCCTTGGCGAAATGAGCGGTCCGCACCGAATACCCCTCCCGTTCCAGGGCGCGCACCAGGACTCCATAAATCTCCGTCGTAGGGATGAAAATAACGGTAAGTATCGCCACAAAGCAAAGCGCGGCGACAATGCAGGCGGTTATGAAGACAGGGCGATACCGGTTCATCGCGGTCCTGGCGACGCCGGTTTGAGAAGGGCTGCGGTCAGGGTAAGGTCCAGTCTGGACGGGTCATCGAAGCGTGTCTTGAAATGTGCCTTTTTGATGATGACGGGCCTGGCGCCGCTTTCCAGGCGGTAGATGAGGTTGACAGCTTCGTTGGCCGTCAGGGATTCCAGTTTTGCCTCTGCGGCATCTTCCACGAATTCGCCGCGCTGTTCACCTTTGAGAGGTGTAATGCGACTCGACTTTCCCTTGATGCCGATTTCCTCGATGACCTTGGCGGGTGAATCGTCGGCGCGGGCGGAGACGAGACGGTTGCTGAACCTGAAGGACATTGCCTTCGCGGAAAGGTATCGCTGTTTGAGGGTCATCATCTGCACCAAGTCCGATTCCCGTGAGGCACGTTTCCTGGTGAGTGTGGCGATCCTGTCGTTGACTGCCGAGAGGAGAATGGCAACGAGGAGCAGGAGGGACAGACCGCCTCCCACGAGCAGACGCGTGCGTCGGTCCAGGTCTTTAAATCGTTCGAGGAAAAGGGAGATGTGTCTCATTTGCCGGTCTCCTGCAGTGTCCCGCGGAAAGAAAAAGATACCCCGCCGCTTGCTCTGGATTTGATTTCACCCACTTCAGCAGTGGCGAACATGGCCGCGGCGCGGGCTTTGAAGTAGTTAACCGATTGGACGGAATCGGCATCGCCCTTTAACCGTACCTGGTTTCCCTCTAACTCCGCCTCGTAAA
>DATEVI010000174.1:0-2689 GCA_035281865.1 Geobacteraceae bacterium
TATCCAGCGGCAGGTTATACATCAACGCCAGCCCGACGACAACAGCGACTGCCGCGACGACCAGCCCGGCAATAAGCCACGATATTTTCATGCAGTTCACCAGGGGGGAGACCGGAAAATGGCGGTCAGGATTGAGCTCGCTCCAGTTTTAATATGATAGCAGTCACTTACCGCCTGTCAAACCTGCGAATTACGGATAGCAGGCCCGTTCTCCGGCGATTCGGAGGGACATGGGCAAAGCTGAAAGTCTGCCGATTGTTGACGAGATAGAGCGGTTCATGTACTTTCAGAAGTATGGAAGAAGTGGACATGAAACGTACAGCCTCCCTATTGAAACAAACACTCGGAAGGAAGACAATCAACTCATGCAAGAATTGAAATATTTGGCGGGCTATTCGGAAAAATTAACGAACCAGGTGAACCTGCTGATCGCTGAAAATAAATTGGAGGGTGTCTTGTTAAAAAAATATCCATCGCCACACGATATCAAGACGGAAAAGGCACTCTATGATTTTACGGTGGAAATCAAGAACGAATATCTCCGCAAATCACAACCGCTGAGCAAGGTGATCTATGACGGCAAAATCCATGTGATCAATCATGCTTTGGGAACACATACCTTTGTCTCCAGGGTGCAGGGTGCAAAACTCAAAGCAAAAAATGAAATAAGGATTGCATCTGTTTTCAGGAATGCTCCCCTTGAATTTCTAAAGATGATTGTCGTACACGAGCTGGCACATTTGAAGGAGAAGGACCATGACAAGGCCTTTTATAAACTCTGCGAATACATGGAACCAGCCTACCATCAGTTGGAATTTGACACGAGACTGTATCTGACGCATCTGGATCTGGCCGGTTCCTTGACTTCACGAAAAAGCTTGGATAAGCTTGACTGTAGGTAACTCATTTCCACAAGGAGGTCTCATTATGGGCAAAGTCATCACATGGGAATCAGAGATGAACAAGTCCCTGAGCCGGGGGCAGGCGGAAAAAAAGCCGGTCCTGCTCGATTTCTTCAACCCGGGCTGAATCGGCTGCAAACAGATGGGTGCAGTTACGTACCCCGATGAAAAAGTTGCCGATTTCGTAATGAACAGAATGGTGCCGATCCAAGTCCAATCCGACAGTCCGCTGGCGGCCGAATTCAAGATTACGTGGACACCCACCATCATCGTCCTTGACTACTACGGCAAGGAACACCACCGCACGGTAGGCTTCTTCCCTCCCGAGGAGTTCATCCCTTCTCTGTTGCTGGGAATGGGGAAGATCGACTTCGACACGAACCAGTTCAACGCCGCAATGACCCACTTCGACACGATCCTGGCCGAATACTCCAAGAGCAGCGCGGCGCCTGAGGCGATCTACCTCCGCGGAGTGAGCGGCTACAAAGCCTCCCATGATGCCGCCCCTCTCAAGGAGGCATACGAGAAGCTCAAGGCCGAATATCCGGCGAGCGAATGGGTCAAAAGGGCGCAGCCATACAGCCTGTTGTAGGTCTGTACTCAAAAACAAGCAGTTAGCGCAATCAGGGGGCTTCGTAGCCCCCTTTTTTTGTGTTCGAAATTATCAAGATTGACATTTATTGTCTATGTCGCTTATAAATACCAGTAATTGCTTTTGACGATAATCCAGATGCGCAGCTCAATTTTTACGACAGCAGACCATTAGCGGCAGATCGCAGAAGCTAATATCGACTGCACCCACCAGTTCCTGAATTATTCCGTTTCGTCACGCGTGCAGTACCTCCTCTCCATGAAGTCCGGCCGATCTTTCCACAGTGACGGACAGCCGGAGAAACAACAGAAAATCCAACCCGACTTATAAAGGAACCACCATGTTTGCCATGCATAACCCTCTCCCTGTACATGAACCGCTGCTCCCCTGCCCTTCGTGCGAAACGGCCATGCTGTGCAGGACTAACAGGGAGGTACGCATCGAAAGTGCAATAACAGTGCTTCTCTGTCCTTCTTGTGGTGTCTACCATTCGATGGACATTACCACTTCAAAGTGCACCTTGTTTGCCTCTCCCGTTTCTGCCTGACCCGTAAATGACGAAAGTAAAATATTTCTTTTGAACGGAATGTTTTTGTGCAGTATGCAGCAGAGGATGGACAGGCAGAAGCAAAGGCCTGACGGAAGGCGGAAATGAATTGAATCATCTGCTCAAAAACAACATGCCGGCCAAGAAACATCAGCCGGGTGGACTGACCATCCTGCACGAGGATCGGGATATCCTGGTCGTGGTGAAGCAGGCCGGACTGCTGACCATCGGCACCGAGCGGGACAAGTCGAGAACGGCCCACTATCTGCTCAATGATTATGTCCGCAAGGGCGATTCCAAATCGCGAAACCGGGTCTATGTGGTCCATCGCCTGGATCAGGACACGTCCGGAATACTGATTTTCGCCAAAACCGAACAGGCCAAAAAGTTTCTGCAGGAGCATTGGGAGAAGACCGACAAACGCTACCTGGCCATCGTACACGGCCGGCTGACACCCAAAGAGGGAACGATCACCACGTGCCTGGCCGAGAATGCCGCCCAAAGGGTCTATTCAACCCCCGACGCCGCCAAGGGAAAACTCTCCCATACGGCCTACAGAGTATTGAAGGAGAACAAGGAGTTCAGTCTGCTGGCGATACACCTGCTGACCGGCCGGAAGCACCAGATCCGGGTACATTTCGCGGAAAA
>DATEVI010000175.1:0-2871 GCA_035281865.1 Geobacteraceae bacterium
CATGCTTAATTATAAATATAATAGGAAAGCAGACGGTCATTGGGAATGATCAGCACGTATGAATTTTCCTGCACGATTAATTAACCGCCTGCCACTTTTTTGCCAAAACTTGCTTTCGCTTCACAGAAGAGAGCTTTCACTTGCTTCCCCGAATCTCACCCCTTGGGCGCGCGGGAAGAGTACTGGATGAATCATTTTGGAGAGCCCTTAACATTAGGCAGGGAACGGGAATGTTCATGAACAAGGGGTTGTATGATTATGCCTACAGTGATAAAATTAAACTTGGGGGAAGGCCATAAACATTAGGTCCTACTGAAAGGAGGAAAGAACGCTATGCCTTTGTATCTTATGCGACATGGACAGGCTTATGAGGAGACATTTGATCCGAAACGTCCTTTGACTCATCTTCTACAGCAGCCGAAAAATAGTTCAACCGTTTCAGACAGATATGTGTCATGAAAATGTTCTTGGCACCGCATTTTGCTCTTTGACAATCGGTAAAGGTCATGATGCCTCCCGGATAATGGACGGGATGGCCACGCCCACAGCCTGAAACACCTTACCGCAGGTCCCGAGGCATTCACTGCGAATGGCAAGTGTTTTCCCCTTGTCTTCAATCGTGATTTCCTGGAGAGCATCGAGATCCTGCTTGATGTCTGCCCACTCAAAACTGTAGCCGGCTTTCTCCAGCCGGCGATCCAGTTCCTTCCGCAGTACCAAGGCCAGGAAACTGCAGAAGACATGCCCCCGGATGGTCTCATCATACTTATGAAAGATAGGGCGAGTATCCAGGGTGGACTTCATGTCCCGGAAAACCTGTTCGACCTGCCAAAGTTCCTTGTATTTAAGGGCAACCATGTCGGCCGGCAGGTCGGTGTTGGTGCGAAGAACCCACTTGCCGTCAAAGCGGGCTTCTTCTGCGATCTTCGTTTCGTCAATGGCGACATCCCCGCTGTCCATTTTGAGGTATTTCCGGTATCCTCGATTGCCGACCAGGGCCTTGGGGCCTTTCTTGAGCTGCTCTTTCAGGGATTCGATGATGAGCTTCCGATCCTGCTCATCCTTCCGGGCCTGCTTCTCGTTCAGACAGACGATATATCGGCGATCATCCACCCAAACCTCTTTGACCTTCAGGGGGGAAGGTCCATTCGCTCTCTCCGGATATATCTCCTGATACCGGCCAGATCGGGACAGGACTTCATCCCGGACTTCCTTAGTTTTTCTCATACGGCTCCCCAGGATGTAGGGGATATCTCCTTCATCCAGCGCCTGCAACGTCTCATTGCTGATCATCCCCCGATCCGCTACCAGGCAGAAGAGGTCTACGGCGAAACGCTTTTTTAGCCGGTCCTTTATCGGAAGCAGGGTCTTCACGTCCGTAGTGCTGCCCGGCCACAGTTCACAACAAACCGGCCGCCCCTGGTCATTGATGAGGGTGCCCACCACCATCTGGTTCAGGTCGGGACGATGGTCCTTGCTGTGACCCTTCTGCCCCATCGTATCTCCTCCTTCCCCCTCGAAATAGAGCGAAGTGGTATCAAAGAAGAACAAATCCACGCCGGTAAAGAGGTCGCTGTTGACCTGGAAAAGATCTTCTTCAATAACATCCTTGACGCAGCGAGGCACAAAGGGCGTCCGGCCTTGCTGGTCCGCTGTTTCTTCTCCCAGAAAAGCCATGGCGCGGTACAGGTGATGCAGGGAAAGAGATTCGATACCGCCGATGCGATAATCCCGGCGCCACTTGTCACAGTACCGGTCGGAACCGGAAACAAAGAGGCGATGCAACACCGTCAGGAAGATCGCTCGCTCTACATCGAACTCGAATTTCCGATCTTTCAACAGGCGCTTGATAATCTTGCCGATCCCCAATTCCTGCCAAATCCTTTCAAAGATGATGGCAGGGCCGATCTTCTTTGCCGTGGCCTGGACATCGGCATTGCTCCGGGCCGAGAGGATCAGGAGGACCTTTTCGGAGAACCGGGAAAGAGAACGGATAAGATTTTCCACCTCACCTTTCGCTTGCATCTGATCCATGCGACCGATAGTGGCAATGACCCGCTGGACGGTCTTTTTTCTTTCCCGGTGGTTTTCGACAATCTGGAGGTATTCGTATGGTCCTGATTTCTTGACTCTTGCAAACATGGCGGTCGTCCTCCCTTCTGGACACCCCATATATAAGCAATTATCATTGTATTGTCAAGAATAATATTATAATTATTTGGCACCACGATTTTCAAATTTTCAAAGAGCGATTCAATTCTTACAAGCACTTACGAACGCGAATACCAACGTTACTGTAGAAGATGAGTTTGACTCCGGAAGGGGAAAAAGAGGTTGACCGGATTGCCGAGTTTGTTGCTGCATTCAATGTATCGGTTTTACAGATATCCCATAGCGGCAAGGCCAGGGCAAAACAAACCGCAAGAATCATGGCGAACCATCTTAAGCCATCATCGGGCGTTAAAGAAATGAAAGGGCTAAATCCCAATGACGACGTTACCGAGATTGTAAAAAGCCTGCATCCTGCCAGCAACATAATGCTGGTCGGCCATCTTCCCTTTCTTGATAACCTCGTGTCCTATCTGGTTCTCGGGACGACGGATAAAACCATCATTAAATTCCAGCGTAGCGGGATCGTCTGTCTGGACAAAGAGGAAGACCGATTCTGGTACATAAAGTGGGCGCTCATGCCGGATATGAAGTAAACAAGGTGTCTTATGGACGAGAAAAAATGGCTGCACGAAAAATGGGCTAAGCAAGTTATCAAGAATTTAAACAGAAACTTTATGAATGGTTATTACTTTCCTTCGGCTCAGGAAGCTGTGCCTAAAATACTTGAGCACATACCAGAGGGAGCGGTCGTAGGCTTGG
>DATEVI010000176.1:0-4464 GCA_035281865.1 Geobacteraceae bacterium
TACGTCCTGAAACGCACGGAAAACCTGGACATGGAAGTGAAGGTCAGGCGGATCGGTTTCAAGGGCGATTTGACCATTCCTCCAGGAGATGTCAGCTATGAGGTCATGGCTCCGGATCAATGGGAAGGGTGGGGAAAAATAAACCTTGCCTTGATCATAAGGGTAAACGATCGCTTAGAAAAGAATATTTCCGTGCCGGTCGAGGTCGAAGCGCTGACTGAAATGGCGGTAGCCGTGCGCCCTCTGGAACGCGGAGAAATTCTCGGCAATTCCGATGTCGTAATACAGAAAAGGGACATTGCTTCCGCTCCGGGCAAGATCTGCCGTTCCCTGCCCGATGTCGTCGGGAAGAGGGTGAAAATTGCAATGCGCGGCAATCTTCCCGTCAGGAGCGATTACCTGGAAAGGGTACCCCTGATCAAGAGCGGTCAGGCGGTCACTATCGTAGCCGAAAATGACATGATGAGAATCACCGCCATGGGGAAAGCCAAGAATTCGGGAGCCGAAGGCGATCTCATTACGGTCCAGAACCTGACTTCAATGAAGGATATTCCGGCAAGGGTGATGGATTCCAATTCGGTGAAGGTTGATTTTTAGCGAGTGCCCCCTCATCCGCCCCTTCGGGGCACCTTCTCCCTCATGGAGAAGGGATAGTTGTTTACCCTCTCCATGAGGGATAGGGTGGCTGAAGGCCGGGTGAGGGCGAATGGTGAGACAACCATTCCGGAAAGGCTACACAATGCGGAAAATACTTTTGACAATGACTGTGCTCTTCACCGCCGGATGCGCGCATCCGAAGCCGGAATTTGCGAGCCGGCCTCCCGATTACAAGGTGGAAGCTCCCGTGGCGAATTACGGAAACGGTTCCATCTGGCAGGCTTCCTCGGTCAGCATGACGGAAGATTTCAAGGCAAGAAAAATAGGCGACACGCTGACCGTGGTAATCACCGAAAAGTCCAGCGCCAGCAAGGAAGCTACCACGGGAACAAAGAGAGACGCCTCGGCGTCAGCTGCCATTCCCTATTTAATGGGTCTGCAGAAGACTTTCGTAAATGACTGGTTTGACATGGATAATTTGATATCCGCGAATACCGGCACCAAATTCGACGGAAGCGGATCGACCACCAAGAAGGACAATCTCAGTGCCACCATCACCGCACGGGTGGTGGATGTCCTTGCCAACGGCAATCTGCTCATTGCCGGCACGCGCAATGTGAACGTTAACAACGAAGACATGATCATTCTGCTTGAAGGAACGGTCAGGCCCAAGGATATAAGCGCCGAAAACATCATAAACTCAAGTTATATAGCGGATGCCAGGATTTCCTATTCCGGCAAGGGCGTGGTGAGTGACAGGCAAAGTCCGGGGTGGCTGTTGAATATTATTGACAAGGTCTGGCCGTTTTAAAGATTTTTTATAGGTCCTATAGGACTTATGTGACTCATAGGTCCTATTCTTGAGGATTACATGAAACGAATAATGATAGCGCTCCTGTTTCTTGTGTTAATGCCTCACACGGCATCAGCTACCCGCATAAAGGACATCGCCGCCTTTGAAGGCGTGCGCGACAACCAGTTGATCGGCTACGGCCTGGTGGTGGGACTGAACGGCACCGGCGACAGCGACCAGACCAAGTTTCCCGTCCAGTCGCTGGTGAATGTTCTCGAACGGATGGGTGTTACCATAAACCGTTCGGACATCACCGTAAAGAATGTGGCGGCAGTTATGGTTACAGCCACCCTTCCTCCATTTGTCAGGCAGGGAACGAAGATCGACGTACTGGTGTCATCCATGGGTGACGCAAAGAGTCTGGCGGGAGGCACGTTGCTGATGACTCCGTTAAAAGGCGCCGATTCCCAGGTATATTCGGTCGCCCAGGGCCCTGTGCTTACCAATTCCTTTTCCTTTGGCGGCCAGGCGGCGACGGCGCAAAAAAACCATCCGACGGCGGGACGAATTCCAGAGGGCGCCCTGGTGGAAAGAGAGTTGCCGAATGTCCTTGCAGGGCGAAACACTTTCAGGCTCAATCTCAATCAGCCGGATTTCACGACCGCATCCAGGATTGCCTCGGTAATAAACGGCAAATTCAAAAACGGGATTGCCAAGTGCAGCGACGCAGGGTCCGTCGAAATTGCCGTTCCCCAAGACTATCGTGACAGGACTGTAGACTTCCTGGCATCCCTCGAAAGCCTCGACGTGCGCACCGACACCATGGCCAAGGTGGTCATGAACGAACGGACCGGGACTATTGTCATAGGGGAGAATGTCCGCATTGCCACCGTTGCGGTTTCCCACGGCAATCTCACCTTGTACATTAAGGAAACCCCCAAGGTTTCCCAGCCCCAGCCATTCAGCGAGAAGGGTAAAACAGTCGTAGTCCCGAGAACGGATCTGAACGTGAAGGAAGAAAAGGGCGGCGGTCTCACGGTGCTGCGTGAGGGGGCAAATATAGGTGACGTGGTCAAGGCGCTTAACGCCATCGGCGTCACACCGCGCGACCTGATCGGAATCATGCAGGCATTGAAGGCGGCAGGCTCACTGCAGGCGGAGCTGGTAGTGATGTAGCTGGAAAACGTGAAAATATTGTAGGGATACCCCTTGCGGGTATCCTGATTTCGGGCACCCGCGAGGGGTGCCCCTACAAGATATCTCACGGATTCAGGACTGAATTCTGACTACTGACTACTGAATACTGAATACTACGTACCTATTAAAGTTTTCATCCATCCATCCGATAAGGTAAACAGGAGAGAGTTATGTCTGTCATATCCGCACTTCCCGTTGATGAGTCGATCAAGACGCAGAAGCCTCAGGGCAATGAAAAAGCGGCGTTGCCTGAAAAGGACAAGATCGCTGCGAAGAAAGTCGCCAGGGAATTCGAAACGCTTTTCGTGGGAATGATGCTCAAGTCCATGCGTGAAACCGTGGGCAAAGACAGCCTGACCAATGGCGGTCACGGTGAAGACGTTTACCGTTCACTTCTGGATCAGGAATACGCCAGGGCAATAAGCGAAAACCACGGACTGGGTCTTGCGGATATAATGGAAAAGGAACTGCTGAAGTCCGTTCCAAAAAGGGCTGAGAGCAGCGTAAGCAATGATGTGCCGGGATAATGGTACGAAACATGCTTCGGCGATAGACGTGAGTTTGCATGCCGGAATTGGCGTTTTGCCGGGAGGAAGACAATGAAAATTGACAACCAGGACATGCTGAGCAGCATAAATCTGTACCAGAACGAGCAGATTTCCAAAAAAGACGATGCGGCCAGGCCTCAGGAAAAAACACAGGTTCAGCAACAGGATCGTGTCGAACTCTCCACTCGTAAAACTGAAATCGAAAAGCTGAAGAATACAGTGGAGGCGATGCCGGATGTGCGGACTGAAAAGGTCGAGGCACTGAAGCAGCAGTTGGCCGACGGCAGCTACAGGGTAGAAAGTATCAAGGTAGCTCAGAAGATGCTCGAACAGTTCACGGGATCCGTTAAATCCGGCGGCTCGAAATGAGGAGCTATTCGGAGCTTGTGGATGTGCTGACCGCCAAGGAGGATGCCCTGCGGCTCCTTCAGTCGATCCTGGAAGAAGAACGGATATATATCGTTGAACTCAAGACCGATAAATTGAATGAAACAACTTCCAGGAAGGAAGAAGTGGCGGCGAAGATCAGTGATCTTAAGGAAAGATTACGAGAAACCCTGTCCCGGTCCTTCAAGGAATGGGGAATGTCAGGGGAGATCAACCTGTCACCGGTCATCGAAAAATTGAGGGGCCCGGAAAAGGAAAGGCTGCTCGGCCTTCAAGACAGTCTCATTTTGCTTTCGCGAAAAATTGAGGAGCTTCTCTCCGGGAACCGGGACCTCCTGAACAGTTCGTTGCGCATCGTTGAATCTTCCATGAGTTTTTTCAGACGCGCCCTGAGCAGAAGCGACACGTACGGTAATGCCGGACATATGACGGAGATACCAGCAGCTTCAAGACTTGTCTGCAAGGAGATATGAATGAGTGTTACCTCCGTATTCAATATGGCAACAACCGGCATCAACATGGCGCGGGTCGCCATAGAGGTGACCAGCGAGAATATTGCCAACGTCAATACACAGGGATACTCACGTCAGCGGGTTAATTTCGAAACCGGTCCGGTTATCAACTTCGGTTCGTATTCAATCGGTACCGGCGTGCAGCTTGCCGGTGTTCAGAGGTTCCATGACGAATTGCTCCAGCTGCAGATCGTCAAGGGGAACAGCGAGTATGGCGAGAGCACGACGAAGCAGACCGCCCTGGAACAGATCGAACCGTTGTTCAACGAGATTACCAGTGACGGGCTCGGCCAGACGATCGAGGATTTTTTCAATTCGTGGCAGGACCTTTCGGTAAATCCCCAGGGAGCGGCGGAAAGACAGGCCGTGCTCACCCGTTCGCAGATTCTTGTCGACGGATTTCACCGGACAAACTCCAGCTTGCAGGATG
>DATEVI010000177.1:0-4186 GCA_035281865.1 Geobacteraceae bacterium
CATCTTCAAGAGATGCAGGAGATAAAGCAGGGTCTGTGTCCGGCCGACCGAGAATGCCGGGACTATGATGACTCCATTCCGGGCAGCCGTTCGATTAATGATCTCTGCAATCTGATCCTGAGGGTCCCGGGGATCATGGATGCGATCGCCATAAGTTGATTCGATCAAAAGATAATCGCTTTTGGTTGCAAATTCGGGTGACCGCAGTATCAGGTCGTTTTCGCGCCCAAGGTCGCCGGAGAACAAGATGGACGCCTTTCCATTGGAAAGCGCTACAAAAGAAGATCCGATAATATGGCCTGACCGGGTCAGGTTCAGATTTAAGCCATCACCGAGATCAAACCTCTTCCCAAAAGGAATGGTACGGAACAGGCCCAGGACACGTTCTGCGTCTTCCTGGGTATAAAGCGGAAGCGCCGGTTTGTGCCTGGAGAATCCTTTTCTATTAGCGTACCCGGCCTCTTCTTCCTGCAGTCTGCCGCTGTCAGGAAGAAGAATACGGCAAAGATCCCTCGTGCCCGGGGTACAGTAGACCGTACCCCGAAATCCCTGCTTCATGAGTAACGGAAGATAGCCTGAATGGTCAATATGCGCATGGGTAAGAATAACGCTGTCTATTTTCTCAGGATCAACCGGAAACGGCTCCCGGTTTCGGAGACGAAGCTCTTTGAGTCCCTGAAAAAGGCCGCAATCAATCAGGACCTTTCTTCGATTGTGTTCAATTAAGTACTTCGATCCGGTAACAGTATGGGTTGCGCCCAAAAACTGAATCTTCATGAATGAACCCTTCTGGAAATTGTTTTTCTGGGAATAAAATAGCAGGAGAAGATTTCGCTGTCAATACGGTTTAGTCCAGCTTCCTATTTTATTGACTTTTGTAATCCTGCGGGATATTTTAATAGCCTCATTAACTTGTAATGAGGCAGTCATACAGTGCGAAGCGGATTCGGTATAAGCTGATTAATCGGTAGAGGTACTGCGAATGAAACACAATAATCCTGCAAAAGTCTGGGAGTGGTTGCAGACGATGCCCACTATCGAGGAGCTTTGTGCAGAATATCCAGGGGAATGGGATACCGTGCAACGGGAACTTTCCACGATCTTCGAAAGCGGCAAACCGGAAGATCTGAAAGCATATCTTGAGCGCTCGCCGACGCGCGGGACATCGATAGCCGAGACGCTCCACAGGAGCCAAGGGGACAGGAAAAAATCGGAAGCTGTTCTGTCGCAGTTCATCCGGAACCGCATGGCTTACCTGGTACTCAAAAATTACAGCCTGGCCGCAGCCACTGGCGTAACCAAAGGGAAAGTCCGTTTTAATCTGCTGAACGGTTATATTGTCCAAAAGCTTCTTTTTTTCCGGAAATTGGAACGTAAGCCGGTCTCGCTGTTCTGGTTTCGCCTGATCTGGCCCCTCATCTGGCAGAAGAGGATGCTCATGCCTCTTGTTCAACCCAAGGGAATTTATTGTTTCTACTCGCGGCCACTGGTCGAAGCGCTGGCCAGAATGATTGCTTCCCGGCCATGTCTTGAGCTTGCAGCGGGCGATGGCGCCTTGAGCCGATTCCTCAAGGATCTGGGCGTCCAGGTCACAGCGACGGATAATTATAGTTGGAAACATGCCGTGCAATACCCCGAGTGGGTCATCAAACAAGGCGCTCAAGAGGCTTTAAGCCTATACGCCCCCGAAGTAGTGATCTGCTCATGGCCGCCGGCTAATAACAATTTCGAGCGACAGGTCTTTATGGCCCGCACTGTTCAGCTCTATATCGTCATCAGCAGCCGCCACCAATTTGCGTCCGGAAACTGGGACGACTATAGACATCAAACGACTTTTACCTTAGAAGAAGACAAAACGCTTGGCCGCCTGGTACTGCCTCCGGAACTGGATGCCACCGTGTATATCTTCCGGCGAAAACCCTATCAAGCGTAAGCCTCACCTTTTCATCCAGGTACGAAAACCACTCTATTCTTGTTCAGGCAGCTCGCTAAGCGGAATCCCCAGTGCGTCGGCAATTCCCTTGCCGTAAGCCGAATCGGCCTTCATGCAGTTGCCTATGTGGCGCAACTGAATCTCACGTGGCGCCCCGCCAATGGAGCGGGCGGTGTTGGCAAAGAGGATCTCTTTTCTGTCGGCGGTCAGCAGGCGAAAGAGCCTGCCTGGTTGAGAATAGTAGTCTTCGTCCGCACGATGGTTCCAGTGGTCGGCTGCCCCTTCGATACTGAGTGGGGGTTCTGAAAAATCCGGCTGTTGCTGCCACTCACCGTAACTGTTAGGCTCGTAGCCAAGTGTGCCGCCATGATTGCCGTCAACCCGCATGGCGCCGTCGCGGTGGTAGCTGTGGAACTGACAGCGCGAGGCGTTGACCGGGATCAGGTGGTGGTTCACGCCGAGGCGGTATCTCTGGGCATCGCCGTAAGAAAAAAGGCGCCCCTGCAGCATCTTGTCGGGCGAAAAGCCGATGCCCGGAACAATGTTTGCCGGATTGAAGGCAGATTGCTCGACCTCGGCAAAGTAGTTTTCAGGGTTGCGGTTCAGTTCGAGAACGCCTGCCTCAATCAGTGGATAGTCGTTGTGGAACCATACCTTGGTCAGGTCAAAGGGGTTGTATGGACATTTCGCCGCATCCTTCTCAGGCATTACCTGGACGAAAAGCGTCCAGCGGGGGAAGTCTACATTCACGATGCTCTCATACAGGTCTCGCTGGTGACTTTCTCTGTCCCTGCCAACGAGCGCTTCGGCCTCTGCATCACTCATGTTTTTGATCCCCTGCTGGGTTTTGAAGTGAAACTTGACCCAGTACCGTTCGTTTTTTGCGTTGATGAGACTGAAGGTGTGACTGCCGAAGCCGTGCATATGACGGTATGAAGCTGGAATACCCCGGTCACTCATGACGATAGTAACCTGGTGAAGCGCCTCGGGCAGAGATGTCCAGAAGTCCCAGTTATTGCGGGCACTGCGCATGTTGGTACGGGGGTCACGCTTGACGGCGTGGTTAAGGTCAGGGAACTTGAGTGGGTCGCGCAGGAAGAAGACCGTCGTGTTGTTGCCAACCAGGTCCCAGTTTCCCTCTTCGGTGTAGAATTTGGTTGCAAAACCCCGGATGTCCCTCTCTGCGTCGGCAGCGCCACGCTCACCAGCCACTGTGGAAAAGCGGGTGAAGAGGTCGGTCTTCTTTCCCACTTGAGAAAATATTTTGGCTTTTGTATAGCTGGTGATATCATGGGTAACGGTAAAGGTGCCGTAAGCCCCGGAACCTTTGGCGTGCATCCTGCGCTCTGGAATCACCTCACGGTCAAAGTGGGCCAGTTTCTCCAGGAACCATACATCCTGCAATAACATGGGACCGCGCGGTCCTGCGGTCATCACATTCTGGTTATCAGCTACAGGAGCGCCTGCGTTGTTGGTCAGCTTCTTTTTTTCTGACATAATAATCTCCCTTCTTGTCCTGATACTGGTTTTTGCATTGCTTCCTCCGCCTCAGAATGGCGGGATGAGACGGCTCCTTATTTATCATATAATTGCTCATGTTCATTGTAAAGCGCTATTTCACATCTGGCAGAGATGATTATTTTCAGATGAAAGGTGAATTATTCTGCTGCAAAAGGCTGTACTCAGTAGCTGAACACGAGGCAATTATTTCGATTGACAATGGAGAAGTTTTGGACATTACTTTATGTCAAACCTGAAGACTCTCTCTTTGGACCCGGCCATATCTTTTATCACCAGCTCTATAGCTGTTGCCCCGGATATATCCACACCTTTAAACCTGACAACGCCTGAGCGGTGATGGCCTGAACCGGACGGAGACTCAACAACAGGATTAGCATACTCTTTCCCCTTTTCATCTCTCAGGGATACGATTGCCTCCAGTTTATACTGATCAAGGTCTGAACTGTGTGTGTCAAGCTTTATATTGAAGGCAGGACTATCTTCCCCAGGGTTTAGATATGTGACATCAACCGTTACATCCCCAGCCTCACTTGTTCTGGTAAGGACCCTCGCCTTCTTTTCATCTCCTGCCATTTTATCCCCGGCATCCTCAGCCTTCTTCATGGTCTCATCATAGCCCTTCATCATCCTATCCATGTGTTCCATCATCCCTTCCAGCTTCTCCATATCCTTACCTTCATGCACCATCCCCTTCATCATCCCCATCATCTCATGCATCGTATCCATCATATC
>DATEVI010000178.1:0-2908 GCA_035281865.1 Geobacteraceae bacterium
TCTCCTTCGGTAAACTCACTCAGCATATAGGCGACAACTCCGGCAAGTTCATTTTCATCAAAACGGTATCTCGGCATTTCGACACCCGGCTGAAGCCGTTTGGGGTTTTGCACATAATTAAACAGCCATTGCATGTCGACCTTATCGGCGACCGTACCCAGATCGGTCGCTCCGGATCCGCCTTTTCCGTTCACAGGATGACAACTGATACAGCGGGCTTCCCGAAATCGTGTCGATCCAAGCTCGATCAGCTTCTCCCTCATGGCGTCGGATGAGGCCGCAAGTTGAGTCGGGACCGGATGGAATACAGCTCCCCCGGGGAATTTGTTGAAGGTCATGAGAAAGTCGGCGAGGAGATTCGATTCCTCATCCGACAACATGAAATTCGGCATTTTCGTCCCGGCGGAATAGGCTTTCGGATTTTTCAGCCAGTTCACCAGCCAGATCCGGTTCACCTTCGAACCTATGCCGTCAAGTCCGGGAATCCACCGTTTACGGTAACCCTCGATCGTGTGGCAGCCCGCACAACTGGACTCCTCGATGAGCTTTCGGCCTGACGTGAGGACCGGTGCCTGCGGAACCAGCTTTTCTTTATGACACTTGGCGCAGGAGGCTTCCATAAACTCACGTGGAAAGATGGGCCTGTCCCAGTATTTCACTCTGCCAACGGATTCCCTGAACGTCGTGGAGAGACCCTGACCCTCGTGGCAAATCGTGCAGCCAAAATCTTCAATATCGTGGTAGATGTGCGGATGCGTCCGGAACGGTTGACCGGTCTCCCTCAGGGCTTCCTCCTTCATACCGAGGTGACAAGTCACACAGCGATCAATGTTATCAAGGTTCCTCACCCACAGCTGTTTGATGCCGATGTCCGCCGGTTTGACGCGCTGCGGCAGCTTCTCGATGAGATCGTTATACTCGTATTGATACCGCTTCCACTCCCGGAAATAATCTTTGACCGGCACAATGGCAAGGACTATCAGAAAGGTGACGCTTGAAGCCGCAAAATATTTCTTAAGGTGCGCCATCTCAATATATCCCTTCCCAGGGGACCGTCCAGCTCCACTCCGGACCGCGGAACAGCGTCCCGATTGTCGTAAGAACGACGGCGATAATGACGAACCACGTCATGATCCACCAGGAAAGAGGACGCGAACCAAGCCAGCCGATGAGACCGGTTTCTTTCTTGGAATAATACGGGATAAGCATCAGGGCGGTGACCGCCAGTGTTGGAATCAGCATGGAAAACATCTTGAACGCGACGAGGACAAGCGATACAATTCCAACGACTACGACGAGGCCGATGAACGATTGTTTCCTGCGTTCTTTCCAGAGACCTTCGCGTTTGATGTTGATCCGAAAGTATGGGATCACGATCAATGCAACGATTGCGAGTGCGGGGAGGATCACACCGCCTACCACGGGCGGGAAATAATGCAACAGCTCCTGCAGTCCGAGAAAATACCACGGTGCCTTCGCCGGATTCGGCGTATGCCCGGGATTTGCTATCCACTCCAGGGGTGCATCAACCAGTAACGATATGAATGCGAGAACGATCACCATGATTTGAAAGGCGATAACCTCCTTGATGACGAGATTTGGAAATGTCATCACCATCTCTTCGTCGTCAATTTTCACCCGGGCGGCGGTTCGGTTTTTAATGAACGCTATCCGCATGGGTGCTGCTTTACTGTCGGGACTCGTGTCAATGGTAAAATCTTTGGCCATGATCGCTCATTTGATGATCTGTTACACCCCGCCGTCCTTTCGAACTCTCCAGAAATGGATTCCCATCAGTATTACCGCTACCAGGGGGATGATGAAACAATGCAGGACGTAAAACCTTACGAGCGCATTTTCGCCCACGACATTTCCGCCGAGCAGAAGAAACGAAATCTTCTCTCCCAGCCCGAACGGTATCGCCCGAACCATGTTGGTCCCGACCGAGATTCCCCAGAACGAGAGTTGATCCCACGGCAGGAGATATCCGGTATAACTCAGGAGAATTGTCGAGACCAGAAGAAGGACGCCGATGACCCAATTGAATTCCTTCGGGGGGCGATACGAACCCGTGTAAAAGACCCGGAGCATATGAAGAAAGACAACCGCTACCATGGCATGAGCCGCCCAGCGATGCATGTTCCTCAGGAATTGACCCGAAGAAACCACGAACTCCAAATCCTTCATGTCCATATACGCTTGCGGTACCGATGGGCGATAGTAGAGCATCAGCAGCGCCCCGGTGAGCGTAAGAACGATGAACAGGCCCAGTGATATTCCGCCGAGTCCCCAGGTGTAGCCGAATCTCACGGACCGCTTCCGCACCTTGGTTGGGTGGACATGCAGAAAGAAGTTATAGAATATCGTCTCGGCGCGTGTACGGTTGGATTCCGGCAGCCCGTGACGAAACATCGATCGCCAGATCCGGTTTTGGAAGACCTGCTCAAGCATTTTATTCATCGTCCATTCCTCACACCTTCAAAATTTCTTCTTCGCCCCCCGGTAATCCCTTGTCAATCACCAGTTGTCCCTGATCATCCAGGGTCATGGAATACCTCGGCAATGGTCCCGGTGCGGGCCCGTCAAGCACTTTTCCATCCTTTCCGAACCTGCTGCCGTGACAGGGACAGGCGATGATGCCGTCTTCCGGCTTCCAGTTTGCAATACAGCCGAGATGCGTGCAGATCGCGGACAGGGCATAGAAATAGCCTTCTCTTGCCCGGACGATGAACACCTTTTGCTCTTTATGCAGCGTGACGGATGAGGGCGGATAATTCTCCGGCGAGCCGGCTTTGAATCTCAACGAAGGTTCGAGTAAAACATTCGGCGAGAGAAATTGTGCGGTCAGGATGACGCTGCCGGCGGCGGCAATGCCGATGGCGCCGCCTCCGACGACTTCGAGAAAATA
>DATEVI010000179.1:0-3465 GCA_035281865.1 Geobacteraceae bacterium
CGTATATATTCTCGAATTTACAGGGAATAAATAAATTTGTCTTCTTTTTTCCGCCCTGGGAGCCTGTCTGACTTGGGGAATCGTAGCGAGAGAATGGCAAATCGAGGACAGATTTTTGGAAATTTGAGAGCGAATAGTGGACCTATTTGTCGAAAATTTCCGGAAATATGGACCGATTTGCCGTTCTCGCAGTAGATTCATCCCTAAGTCCGACAGGCTCCTAGCCCCGTGCCATGAAAAAGCGACACGAACCTGACATTTTGTCGTAATTGAACAATATTTACAACAAAAAGAATGGCGGAAAAAAGCAGACAAATTTATTTATTCCCTGTAAATTCGGAAATATACCCGTGCGAAAGAAAAGATGAGGAAGGTAAGTGTGAAAATCTGGATTGATGCGGACTCCTGCCCCCGGGTCATCAAGGACATAGTTTTCCGGGCATCGGAACGCCTTCAGGTGCCGGTCCGGCTCGTGGCGAACAAGGACCTTTCGAAGTCGCAATCCCGACTGGTAACGTCCGTGGTGGTCGCCGAGGGGTTTGACGTTGCCGACGACTATATTGTGCAGCATGCGGCAGTGGAGGATCTGGTGATAACCGCCGACATCCCCCTGGCCGCCCGCATCGTTGCCAAGGGAGGAGTAGCCCTCGATCCGCGTGGTGAACTCTATACGGAAGAAAACGTTGGCGAGCGGCTTGCCCTGCGCGACCTGATGCAGCAACTGCGCACGGAGGGGCTTGCCCAAGGGGGGCCGGGCCAGTTAGGTCTCACCGACCGGAATCGGTTTGCATCATCCCTGGACCGCCTGCTGACACGGATGCTGAAGGGGCAGCGATCTCACACGAGATGATCGAGAAGAGTGAAAGAGCTTTCACATGGCAGGCAATAAAAAGCCCGGACTTTCTCCGGGCTTTTCGAGGAAAAACAGCGGGTTGTCCTCAAACTTTCTTCACATTGGCTGCCTGCAGACCCTTCGGTCCTTTGACCACATCAAACGTGACTTCATCCCCTTCTTGCAAGGATTTGAAGCCTTCGCCCGTGATAGCGGAGAAATGACAGAAAATATCTTCACCGTTATCCTGCTCAATAAAACCAAACCCCTTTGCGTCGTTAAACCATTTTACCTTTCCCTTTGCCATTACTTTCGTTCTCCCAAAATTTTCATTTTACTCCTGTACATCTGTCATCTTCTATTAAACCAGTTGTACTCACAATGTCAATTGAATGTGTTCACCTATGCCCATCTCACGCAAATTTGTGCGTGGTTAACCAGCTTTCATGGAACAATAAAGACACTTGCGATCCCTCTTGCCTTGTCCGTCACAACCTGCTACAAGGGTTGTTTCGTACGCGATTATGGTCAGCAAAATCAAACAAGGAGTAATTTGTGGAGAATAAAAGACGCACATTAACCAGGAACAAAAAGATTGCGGGCGGATTGATGGTGGCGGCTGCCATACTGTTCGTTATTGCGCGTTTTCATAAGGGAATCGGCTATTGGGAATGGGTTGCCGCTTTTGCCGAAGCCGCGATGATCGGCGCGCTTGCGGACTGGTTCGCGGTTGTAGCCCTTTTCAGACATCCATTGGGAATTCCGATACCCCATACAGCTATCATTCCAAACAAGAAAAATACAATTGCCGACAGCCTGGCCGAGTTTATCCGGGATAAGTTCCTTGCCACTGAAGCATTGGTAGCCAAATTACGAAGTCTGAATCCCGCGGAGCGTCTTTCAGCCTATTTGTCGTCCGAAAAAAACGCCGGCGGCGTAGCTTCGGGATTAACCCGGGTATTAGCCGACTCCCTGGATGTCATAGATGATAACCGGGTGCGGAAAATACTGCACGCCGCGATTAACAACCGGATCGAGAAAATTGATCTCTCGACTTCCGCCGGGCTGCTTCTCGATTTCCTGAGGAAGGACAACCGGCACCAGACAGTCCTTGATGAAGTACTGAAACGACTGGCGGCGTGGCTTGCAATTCCTGAATCGCAGACCAAGATCGCCACCGCCATTGACAAATGGGTAAATAATGAATATCCGCTATTGGGCAGAATGATTCCCAATCGTGACGTGTTCATGCAGGGAGCCGGAGAAAAGATAGCCAACAGGCTCAACGCCTTTATCCAGGAAGTGAATGCGGACCCTGATCACGAGCTCAGAAACAAATTCAATGATACTCTGACCGATCTCATTTACAGACTGAAAAATGACCCCGACCTCAGAGGCAAGATCGACGTCATAAAACACGAAATAATCAACAATCCGGCATTGTCCGACTACATAAACAATATCTGGCGCGACCTGAAAGCCTGGCTGCATGTTGATCTGGATCGGCAGGATTCAAAAATCAGGGAGAAAGTGACCGAGGCGGCGGCGGGTTTGGGCCGCACCTTGTCAAAAAGCAAGGATCTGAAAGACTCTATAAATGAGCACCTGGAAACGATGGTCAGAAATTACGCCGATGGACTGCGAACGGGGTTCGCAAAACATATATCGGGAACGATAAAGCAATGGGAGGACAAAGACTTTGTCGGTGAAATAGAACTGAGCATCGGCTCTGATCTGCAGTTCATCAGGATGAACGGAACTCTTGTCGGCGGCATGATAGGATTACTGCTCCACGCCGTATCGTTGCTGCTCTAAGACTCAAGGCGGAGGCTCCCCTAGTGGCCTAACCCCCTGTAGATGCCCGCAATTGCGGTTTATGCACGTGCATGGTTGTCAAAAAACCGCACTTTCCCCTTGACTAGCCTGGCGGTTTTGCGCTACCAATATGCATCGCTGAGCAGCAGAGTGATAGACGATAATACTAAACCATCCGCGAGGGTGGGACGGAAAGCCTACAGGGTCTCCACGAGACAGCCGGGTCGCCGAAAGATCTCCTCATAGATATCCGGTCCCGGCTTTTTTTGCGTCCGAAAAATGCCGGGATTGGATTAATTCAGACAAAAGGGGGTGGTTATTATGTAAAAAGGACACAGGAAAAATTATGACGATCATTGATTGCAGGGCAGCAGACTCTTGAGGCTCAACCTTGCATGGAAGACTTTTGACATTGTAATTTAAATGAAGACTCAACAAACGCAGGAGGAAAAAAATGAAAAGGTTCTTTATTCTTTATTGTGCGGTTATCTCTCTGCTCCTGGCAGCAGGCACGGCAATGGCGGCGGACAGCATTCAGGGCAGAGTGGGCGTCACCGGACGACTTGGATTCCTGGTGCCGGAAGACAGCGAAGCATTTGCAAACCCGAGCAAGCTTGAAACCGATGTCGGTTTTATTGGCGGCGGCGGTTTCATCTATGGAATCAATAAGAATTTTGCCGCGGAACTCGACATCACTCACAGCGAATTCGACGCCGATCGCGCCGACTTTCGGGCGGGCGATTTCGCCACAACCAACATTGCACTGGGTGCGCAATATCGTTTCGTCGACCTCGGGGTGCCAAGACTCGTCCCCTATG
>DATEVI010000180.1:0-2694 GCA_035281865.1 Geobacteraceae bacterium
GGTCAGGCGTTGCATCTGGTGATTTACCTGGTAGATTCAACTTGTAAGTGCACCATTTGAGGTAAGAGCAGGAGAACATTGAAAAGGACAGACCATGGTGCAGATTCCGATAAAGGTGCAGACCTCTTCCAAGGCGGGAGAACTTGTGAACCCCGTTTCGTTCGCCATTCGGGACAGGACCTTTCAGGTCATGGAGGTCGTGGACAGTTGGCATGGCGCCGACCATGCCTACTACAAGCTTATTGCCGACGATGGAAATCTTTATGTAATAAAGCACGACATGGATGCAGATGCATGGGAGCTGGTGCAGATGGAAGTAATTACCGGCTCGTGATCCGGGAGACGATGCCGGTTGTTGGAAAAGAAATGATCAGGCACGAAGAAGAACCAGCGAGGCAACGGTGAGGGCAACGCCGGCAAGTCGCATCGGCGTCAGCCGCTCGCGGTAGATAAGGATCGAGAGAATAACGGCGACAACGAAATGCATACTGGTTATTACCGTCACCAGAGAGAGCGGGCCCCGCGAAAGACCCGTCAGGTAGGCGTAGTATCCAGCCACGTTGAGGATTCCCATGACGAGGCCGATGCGGAGTGAATCGCGGATTCCGGCGGGCGTCTCCGCCTGTCGTCGTGGGCGGGCTCCTGCACCGACGAGGAAGAGGGTGGAAAGGCCGTACGATACCGCCATGAATGCAGTCTTGTCGGTGCCGAGGGCCGCGAAGCGGCTGGAAACGGCCGCCGCTGCTCCGGCCAGGATTGCTCCGGCCACGAACAGGAAACCGGCCCCTGTCGTTCGGTCTGACTTTTCCCTGCCACGATCACGGGCAATCACAAGCGCCGCTGCAACTGCGAAGATGATGCCTATTCCCTGGCGTCCGCGTACCTGTTCATGGAAATAGAGAAGAGAAATCACCACTACCAGAACCGCGTCGAGCCTGATAAGGGGATACGCGACCCCGGCGGGGAGCCGTTTCAAGGCCTCGATGTGGGTAACGGTGGCAACTAGAAAGGCAAGGCTGTTGGCCAGAGCAATGAGCAGCAGGAATGAAACATCGGGAACCGGCGCACCCCGCACGAGGAAGGCACAGACGCTGATAACCGTAACCGTTGCCATGAACGACAAAGTCGTCCAGACGGTGCTGCACGACCGTTCGGCGGCCACCTTGTAGAAAAAGCGCTGAGCGCCCATCAGCAGCAGGGCGGCAACCGCGCATGAAAACCAGCCCGTCATGGCATCCCTCAATGCATACGTTTTTTTTGGTCAGGACCCTTTATATTTACTTCTTACCATGGTCGGTTGCGCCGTCCGGGGGAAGTGTTACTTTTTCTTCTTATCCTTTTCGGGCTTTTCCTTGATCTTCTTCGCCTTGCAAAGATCGCCCTTCTTTTTTGAAACGGCATCGCACTTTTCGCAAAGGTAGGCACCCGGCTTAGGTTTGGTCTTCGATTTTCCCTTCAGACAGCCCATGTCGTATTCTCCTTCACAAGCAGTTGTTTCATTTGATGTTTTGCCAATTCCTGCAGGGGTTCTGAGTGAGGCCGGACGTTGTCAATTCGTCAACTTATCATGTCTAACATATTGAAACTTTGACCCCACAAGCCCCCTTGGATATCCTCACCTGAGCAATCGTTGATGTAGTAGCGTCTGCATGTCCCGTCGCCCATCCAGGACGCAGTGAACGATGACGTCCCTGCCTTGGATTGTATAGATAATCCGGTACGGCTTGTAATGGATTTCGCGGTATTCACGTATGCCTATACGTTCCAACTCTTGCGGGTAGTGACCGCGTTCCGGCATGTCGGCGAGGCTGAAAATAGTCTGCTCAAGTTTGTCGATGAGATCATCGGCCCTCCGCGGGGTATCGTTCAGTTCCACGTAGAGATGGATGTCCAGCAGATCAAGTTCGGCGGCTTCAACGAGCGAGACACGGTACTTCATGCCTGCCGTCGTTCCTTGATGCGAGATCGGATGGAAGTAAAGGCATCTTCCGCCGGCTTTATCTTATCCTCATCCATGTCCTTTCGCCCGAGGGCAAGTATCTTGAGCAGCGCCAGACTCTCCTGGGTCCGCTCGTATTCGACGATATCCTGGAGCACTGCCTTGGCCTCGCCATTCTGGGTGATGACCACAATACCGTGGGTTTCGTTAATGTCGCGAATGATCTCCCCTGCATGGGCTTTGACATAACTGATGGGTTTAACTGCTTCCCGTAAACGCACAATGACCTCCTTGAATATTTGGACTAAATACAGTCTATATTCAGTTAGGCTGGGATGCAAGTGTTGAGTTGTCAAGAATGATGGTTTTTCTAAAAGTCGTATTGACATACGCCATTGTTGATGCGACAATTGTCGCATGAGGAGGTATGCCATGAGTAAAATATCCGGTGCCGCGTCCAATTTATTTCACGACCTTAACCCGCATGAGCCTATGGAATGTTTAAGAGTTGTCCGTGCCGGTGTACCCCGATCATTCATAGACGACCTGGCTGCCGTCTTCAAGGTACCGACTTCTCAGCTTGTAGCTCTGCTGCCCCTTTCATGGAGAACCATTCAACGGCGGAAGCCCGATGATCTGCTCGACCAGGAGATTTCCGACCGGCTTGTGCAGATTGCCAGAGTGTACGTCAGTGCACTGGAAGTCTTTGAAGACCCGACTAAGGTAACGGCCTGGTTTGCCTCCGTATGTCCCTA
>DATEVI010000181.1:0-2053 GCA_035281865.1 Geobacteraceae bacterium
CGACGTATTGTTCCTGATGTTGGGTGCGGTCATGGTTTTTGCCATGCACGCCGGTTTTGCCTTCCTCGAAGTCGGCACGGTGCGGAAGAAAAGTCAGGTTAATGCATTTGTGAAAATCCTTTCCGACTGGTCCGTTTCCACTGTTGTCTATTTTCTCGTCGGTTTTCCCCTCGCCTACGGAATCTCATTTCTCAGGCCGGTCCCGGACCTGATGGCGCAAGCCCAGGGATATGACCTGGTCCACTACTTTTTTCTGCTCTGTTTCGCGGCCTGCATCCCTGCCATCATATCGGGCGGCATTGCCGAGCGCGCCAAATTCTGGCCTCAACTGGCGGCAGGCGCCATATTCGTCGCACTTGTCTACCCTATCTTCGAATCGTTCATCTGGGGGAAAAACGCATCCATACTGCAAGGCCTGTTCAAAAGCATCGGTGGAGCCGATTTCCACGATTACGCAGGCTCGGTCGTAGTGCACTCGATCGGCGGCTGGATTGCTCTCCCAGCGGTCCTTATCCTCGGTGCGCGAACCGGCCGTTACGTCCATGGCCGGTCTAACCCCATCCCTGTCAGTAATATCCCATTCCTGGCCCTCGGCTCATGGATCCTGGCGGTGGGATGGTTCGGATTCAACGTGATGAGCGCCGCCCATATAGAAGGAATATCCGGCTTGGTTGCCGTAAACTCCCTGATGGCCATGGTCGGCGGCGTTATGTTCGCCCTCGTCGCCGGCAAAAACGACCCGGGCTTCATCCATAACGGCGCCCTGGCAGGACTGATAGCAATATGCGCGGGCAGCGACATAATGCATCCCATTGCCGCCTTCCTCACCGGCGGCATCGCTTCTCTCATCTTCGTCTACGGATTCAAGATCGAACAGTTTAAACTGAAGATCGACGACGTACTGGGAGTCTGGCCCCTGCACGGCATTTGCGGCACCTGGGGCGGCATCGCCGCCGGCATATTCGGCTACAAGGAACTCGGCGGCATGGGCGGGGTCACCTTCGTTTCCCAACTGCTCGGCAGCCTCACCGCAGCGGTCTTTGCCGTGGTGTGCGGTTTCGTGGTCTACATCGTTCTCCACAAAACCGTAGGAATTCGCCTCAGCAAGGAAGACGAATTCATCGGTCCCGACCTTTCCATCCACAGCATCGATGCTTATCCGGAAGAACAGGTGAAATAACCGCGGCACATATACATGAACGGGAAAAGGCCTCTGATGAGGCCTTTTTGTTGTTGGAGGGAATTATTTCCCTTTCAAGCTCTTGCCCGGCATGAAATTTCAGGGACCGGGGCAGAAAACTCCCCACTTTGAAAAAGGGGGGCTGGGGGGGATTGGTCCGGTCATTTCAATTACTCCGGAGATGTTTTTGCTGTACCCGCAACAGCCGATTTCTGCTATAGTTTTGATACAATTTTGGAGGTTGCCATGAAAAACGCATCAATCACCGTCAACTTGCCCGAACCGGTTAAAAAACGTCTGGACCGTCTAGCGAAAACCACTCACCGGAGCAGATCATCCCTTGTTTCATCTGCCATCGAGGAGATGCTCTCCGTCGAAGAGTGGCAGATTCAGGGCATTGAAGATGCGCTGCATGATGTTGACTCCGGCAACCTGATCGCCCACGAAGATATCAAGCTGGAATGGGAGACGCGCCGTGCACATAAAGTGGACAAGTAAGGCGCGGCGCGACCTCTTCAGCGTTGAGGCTTACATTTCGCGGGACAACCCGACCGCGGCAGTCGAAACGGTCCTGAAGATAATCACAGCGGTCGAATCCATCTCTGGATTCGCCGACATGGGACGCACCGGCAGAGTCACGGACACACGGGAACTTGTCATCCCCGGCCTTCCCTTCATAATCCCATATCGCATCAACAACTCCACCATTATTATCCTCCGCGTTTACCACACCTCACGCAAGTGGCCTGAGCAGCTCTGAATCCCCACTTTGAAAAAGGGGGGCTGGGGGGGATTTATAGCCTCACCCTGTTTCAATTTCACATTGTATTCGAGCATGACGCTCCCCCTGAAATCCGCCTGAGTTCACGTCTT
>DATEVI010000182.1:0-4602 GCA_035281865.1 Geobacteraceae bacterium
GCGCGGCTGCCGTGGTTCCCTCGCTGGTGGCGCTCATAGACAAGAGGCCGGAGATCGTGGGGATGTCTATCATTATAGCCGCCATGGTCATCTGGAAACACAGAGAGAACATCAAGAGGCTCAGGCAGGGTACAGAGAACAGATTCAGGGCATAAGATAGGGCTTTTCAGATCCGAAGAAAGCCGGAAGACCGACTCATCCCTTCAGAGCCCTTAAGAGTCACATGTCCGTCAGCACTTTGTCCTCATACATCGATTCCAGACGGTACTTGTGTTTTTTCTCTTCGCTGGCCAGCATACGGAAGAGTTTCTTCAGTTCCGGGTCGTCGGTCAACGTTTCCGCTTCCGCATAAAGTCTGTATGCTTTCTCTTCGCATTTCATGGCATACACCAGTATTTCCTGGAATGTCATGTCCTCGCGATACGGCACGTCGACCAGATAATCGCTGATCTTGAGGTCAGGCACGTTTCCGATCTTAAATTCGGCAATTTTCTTCTTGTCCAGTTGCTGGATAAAGCGTTTGTGGGCGGCCTCCTGTTCGGCCATCTCCTCGAAAAGCTTTTTGGCGGAAGAGGAATGCGAAGCCGTCGCAGCGGATTTATATAACCTGTACGACGCATCTTCCTTTTCCATTGCAAATTCAAGGATATCGTCAATCGTTGTGAATTCCACCTGCCATACCTCCTGTCAGCCTCAAGCATTGTTTCCCGGGAACCGGTACGAGAGACCATAACCTTGTAACAACAAACATATATGTTGTCAAGAAGACGGTTTCTGCTTGACAGGCGCCCGTATACATCATAAAAGCATAGACCTCACCATACATAAGGAAGATCCATGTGAAACGGTTGTCCTTGCCCGTAAAACTCCAATTGTCAAAAAAATCTGCAAAAATCGCCGTTATTGCCGTTGTCTTGACCCTGGTTTTCGGCATTCCCTTCATTCGCTACGGCATATTCGTGAAGTTTTCGGCCGGCAGCGGTGAAAATAGGGTGATCCTCGATGTCAAGGAAGGATTCACCCTGACAAAAATCGCCCTTGAACTCGAAAAGCTGCGAGTCATATCCAGCGAAGAGCTTTTCGTAGTGTACGCCAAGTTCCAGGGGTCGGAAGGCAATATAAAGGCGGGACCATACCTGTTCGATGACGGCATGACGCCGCCGGTCATTCTGCGCAAGCTGCTGGCCGGCGATGTCTACGTCCGCCGTTTCGCGGTTCCTGAAGGCTATTCCATGTACCAGATCGCCGAGCTTCTGGAGCGGCGGGGAATTGTCGGCAGGGAGAAGTTCCTGGAGCAGTGTACTGATCCGTCCCTGCTCGCGGAACTCGGTATCAACGCATCCAGTGTCGAAGGATACCTTTATCCCTGTACCTATGACATCAACCCCGCGACCACGGCGGAGGCACTGGTCAGGGAGATGGTGTTCCAGTTCCGCAAGCACTATTTGCGGAATTTTGAGGCCAAGGTGAAAGCGCTTGGTATGAGTTCCCGGGAAGTCCTCACCCTTGCTTCCATGGTGGAAAAGGAGGCAGTGGAATCTTGTGAGAGGCCGATGATAGCTTCAGTCTTTCTTAACCGGTTGAGACGGAATATGCCGCTTCAGAGTGATCCCACCGCGGTATACAAGGTGCGGGCTTTTGCGGGCAGGGTCTCCAAGAAGGACATCATGCTCGATTCACCATATAATACTTACAGGATTAAAGGATTGCCGCCGGGACCCATAGGCAATCCGGGACCGGACGCGATTGAGGCCGTCCTCAACCCCGCCAGGACGAATTACCTGTATTTCGTGGCCAAGATGGATGGAACGCACTGCTTTTCAGTAACCCTTGATGAACACAACAGGGCGGTAGAGAGATTCCTCAAATCACGGCATGTCCCCATAGAGGCCAGAGACTTGCTTCCCTCCAGAAAGTCAGGCTAAACCGCTCCAGTCTCATATCCCCAGCACTTCCGCCATCCCCAGCATTTCGGGATCCGGCACCCTGACTGATGCAGCCACCTCCGAAAGGGGAGTGGCCTTGATGGACCTGCCGCAAAGACCGACCATTTTCCCATGTTCCCCTGCCACGAGCATCTCGACAGCCCTTTTCCCGAAACGGCTTCCCAATAGACGGTCAAAGACGGATGGGGCGCCGCCGCGCTGGTAATGTCCAAGAACAGTAACCCTGGTTTCGAAACCTATACATCCCTCGATTTTGTCGGCAATCTCCCTGGCGGTTGCCGCCCCCTCCGCTACAATAATGATGGCATCGTTGCGGCCTTCGCGGTATCTGGTTTGAAGCCTTCGGCAGATTTCGGAGGTGTCAAAAGGAGTCTCAGGCACGATGGTAAATTCGGCGCCGACGGCAATGGCGGTCGTGCTGGCAAGATAGCCGCAGTTGCGTCCCATCACTTCTATGACGAATGTTCGCTCATGTGAGCTGGCCGTATCCTTTATGCAGTCCACCGCATATACGATGTTGTTCATGGCGGTATCAACTCCAAGGGACATATCGGTGAAGGCGATGTCGTTATCGATGCTGGCGGGGATACCGATTACGGGAAAACCGAGACTGTCGAGCGCCATGGCCCCCTTGAGGGAGCCGTCTCCGCCAATGACTATCAATCCCTCGACCCCAAGCGTTTCAAGGCTTTTCAATGCGGCCTGCTGGCCAGGTTCGTACATGAACTCCTTGCAGCGAACCGAGTGGAGAATCGTCCCGCCGTGCTGAAGAATACCCGCGACCGTCATGGTGCCCATTTCCATGTAATCGCAATTTATCAGTCCCTGGAAACCTTTTCTGAAACCGACGACTTCCATGCCGCCGGATACGGCGGTCCGCACCGCGGCGCGAATTGCGGCGTTCATTCCCGAACTGTCTCCACCACTGGTCAATATCCCGATTTTTCTCATCAATCCCCCTCTGAAATGTATGGTTACAATCCGGTAAACCGGTTTTTTATCGTATTAAAATATTCCATGTAGACATCATAGTGCCTGCAGGAAAACAGGATGAAGGTGACCATGTTGATGGAATCGTCATTTTCGAGAAAGTCGAGGGTTGTGTCAATGGCAATGCTGCAGGCCTTTTCCACGGGATAACCGTAAATGCCGCAACTGATGGCGGGAAATGCAATTGTTGCAACGCCGTGCCGCACTGCCAATTGCAGGCTGCTCCGGTAACAGGAGGCAAGTAGTGACGGAGCGTTTTCCCCGTCAAGACTGTAGACCGGACCCACGGTATGAATTATGTAACGCGCGGGAAGATCATATCCCCCTGTTATCCTGGCCTCTCCCGTCGGACACCCTCCGATGGAGCGGCATTCCTCAAGAAGCTTCGAGCCGGCGGCCCAGTGAATCATCCCGTCAACGCCTTCTCCTCCAAGGAGAGTGGGGTTTGCCGCATTGACTATGGCATCAACCTCAAGCTGGGTTATGTCACCCATCCTGATCCGGATTCTGTCCAGTACTTCCTTTCTCATGGCTACTCTCCGCCTGAACGTTTCAGCGTTTTCCACATGCGGCAATTGTAATCTGAACGGAGGTGAATCAGCAAACTAAAAAGGGAATGCCCCGATGACGGAGGCATTTGCCGATCGGAAAGCGGGAAAACAGTAACGATTGCTGAAACTCTATACATTATTCATTGTTGTATACGAGAATGGATTTTCTTCAACAGAGTTGTCCACAGGGTGTGTTGAATTAGATCCTTACGGAGCATGGATTTGTCGGAATATGAAGGAAAGTTATCCACATTTATGTAATTGAATGCAATTTATATAAATTTATGAAAATTCAAACCCGTTTTTCCTTTTTTGCGCGTCCCTGATGCCCATTAGGGAGAACTTTGCTGATGCATTGGATAAAAGAATGTATAGTGTATTCCGTCAGTTCAAATCGATTGTTCTCGAAAGGGGAATTTCCATGTCCAGTTTTGCGATAGCTTTCAGTTCTCTCTTTGAAACAAATATGGGAGTAAGAAAGGGGGAGAAAATTCTGGTGTTCACCGACACCGTCCGGGCTGATGAATCGCTTTCTTCAGCCGATGCGGACAGGCGCTCCAGGCTTAGAATGACAGCCGAAGATGCCGGCCGTTTCGCTTCCGAGGTTTACGGAAGCACATCTTTTGTCTCGTATCCGGCTACTCCGGGGCCCGGGGCTGAACCTCCGGAGGTCCTCTGGAGGGCTGCTTTCGGGGAATCGGTGGTGGATAAATTGGTGGAAGCGGGGATTCTTCCAGCCCTGCTGACAAAGACCGCGACCAGCGATCAGTTGGCGAGGGCGGAAGAGATCGTCCTTGCCGGCAAGGAATCGGCGGTCGATGTAATTCTCGGCATGGCCAACAATTCCACCAGCCACACGAGATTCCGTTCTCTGGCGAATGCCGCCGGCGCGCGCTTCGCCAGTCTTCCCAATTTCGATCCGGAGATGTTCTTCAGCTCCATGAGGGTTGACTGGCGTCTGTTGGCGGAGAGGACGGAACGGTTGGCGGATGCGATAAACAAGGCCGTTGAAATATCGGTGGAATGTCTGAACGGCACGAGAATGCGGTTCAACAAAAGGGGGCGAACGGCGAAAGGGGATGACGGCCTGTTGACGTATCCCGGGAGTTTCGGCA
>DATEVI010000183.1:0-2272 GCA_035281865.1 Geobacteraceae bacterium
TGAGCGTGTATGGAAAATCGAAGCTGGCCGGAGAGGAGAACGCACGCCTCAACCCGGACCACCTCATTATACGCACCCAGTGGCTTTACGGACGGCACGGCAACAACTTCGTCGAAACCATGCTGCGTCTGGCAAAGGAAAAAGAAGAACTGGGAGTCGTCGATGACCAGGTTGGCTCGCCCACCTGGACCGTTGATCTTTGCCTTGCCGTAAAAGCCCTCCTTGACAGGAACTGCCGGGGGACATACCACGCGGTCAACAGCGACTCCTGTTCCTGGTTCGACTTTGCCGCAGCGATATTCGCCGAACAGGGAACGACTGTGCGTCTGAAACCGATAACCACCACGGAACTGGGACGGCCGGCCCCCAGGCCGCTTTTCTCCGTGCTGGACTGCGGTAAACTGTTAACTGACACCGGGGTGCAACTGGAAAACTGGCGGCAGGCCCTAACAAAATACCTGAAAATAAGAGGGGTGGAACATGGAGAAAGGTGAAAGGCCTTGGGGAAGCTACACGGTCCTGGAAGAGAATAAGAGCTACAAGATAAAACGCATCGAAGTAAGCGCCGGACACAGGCTGTCCCTGCAGATGCACCACCACCGGAGCGAGCACTGGATAGTCGTGTCGGGAACTGCAAGGGTGACGTGCGGCGACAGGGAATTCATAGTCAATGTGAACGAATCCACTTTCATCCCCATGGGTACCATGCACCGGTTGGAAAATCCGGGCATCATCCCGCTTATCATCATCGAGGTGCAGAGCGGAGAATATCTCGGCGAAGACGACATCGTCAGGTTCCAGGATGATTATCAGCGGGCGGCAACCCAGGAGGAAACACCGGCATAACTCCCCTCACAAACCTCATCCCGAAGCGGAGCAATGCACATGAAAAAGCGAATCAACCTGCTGCGGGAATTTTCCATTCCCTTGATTGCAGGTGTAGTTGTCGCCCTACTCTGGGCGAATATTGCCCCTGACAGCTATAACCACCTCAATCACGCGCCCTTGATCGGCTCGCTCAGTTTCCATTTCATCACCAATGAACTCTTCATGGTCTTTTTCTTCGGCATCGCCGCGGTGGAGATAACGCAAAGCTGCCTGCCCGGCGGCGATCTGAGCCCTCCCGGAAAAGCGGTAAACCCCCTTCTGGCAACTCTCGGGGGTATCCTGGGTCCGGTGATAGTTTATTTTGCCTTGAACCACTTTATCGGCTCGGAAGCTCTGCACAATGGGTGGGGAATCCCGACCGCAACCGACATTGCCCTCGCCTGGCTGGTGGCGCGCCTGGTGTTCGGCGACAACCATCCCGTGATCGCCTTTCTTCTCCTGCTTGCCATCGCCGACGATGCCATCGGACTGGCCATCATCGCCATTTTCTACCCCGATCCTGCCCATCCGGTCGCGCCTATCTGGCTGCTGCTGACGGGAGCGGGAATGGCGGCCGCTTACATCCTGCGCAGATACGGTATGAAGAACTACTGGCCGTACATTGTCCTGGGAGGCATACCGAGTTGGACCGGTCTGCATGCGGCCCATCTCCATCCGGCCCTGGCGCTGGTCTTCATCGTTCCGTTTCTTCCGCACCCAATGAGGGAAACCAAGCACATCTTCGAGGAAGACCCGGCAGATGTCTCCACCCTTGCCAGCTTTGAGCACGAATGGAAAATCATAGTCGACTTCGGAATGTTCATGTTCGGACTGGCCAACGCCGGAGTGGAAGTCACCGCGGTCGGCACCGCAACCTGGCTGGTGTTCGTTTCGCTACTTGTCGGGAAAACCGCCGGTATATTCTCCATGGGTTATCTGGGGGAAAAACTGGGTTTTCCATTGCCCAATGCAATGGGATACAAGGAATTGATGGTGGCTGGTCTTATTGCCGGGATCGGTTTTACCGTGGCTCTTTTTGTCGCGGGTGAGGCTTTCGCCAGCCCTGCAATCCAGGGCGCCGCCAAGATGGGAGCAATGCTGAGCATCCTTGCCTTCCCGCTTGCGATTATCCTGTCCAGGATTCTTAAAATAAGAAAGGTTGTTTGAAGAGTTCTCCCGATTGAAAGAGACTGGGGCATTTATCCGATATTCAACATTGCAATAGCCGAATCGGGATCTTGCCCCGCCGGAGTTATGCATGTCATGAAACGCTGCGCCAACTTTGCATACGGCATATTTCACTCCCTTGCGCTCTGTGTCCCGCTGTTGTTCGCCGGATTCAACACGCGCGTCTGTTCCGCAGGCGAATCAGTATTGCCCGCTTCCGCCCAACAGCTCTATTTGG
>DATEVI010000184.1:0-2843 GCA_035281865.1 Geobacteraceae bacterium
TTAGGCCGAGAAGCGCCACTACGAATAAAATAGACCAACGGGAACCTCTAAGAACTCTGTTTTGCATTTTTGTCACTCCTTCCACTTCCCGGTCGGACTTTTTGGACCGCCGGTTCACCTTTCTTGATGACGATTCGCCTATCAGGGTTTAATACCCCGCTCTTTCAACAGAGTCACGAACGCCCGCATCCATACGTCGTAATCAGGTCTCCTCCCCGCCGTTACAATATTCCCGTCTACTACCGCTTCACGTGTTTGTACCCAGATGCATCCGGCCGCAATGACGTCGGCCTTCACCGAGTGATGTATCGCGGTCAATCGCTTTCCCTTGATCCCTAATGAGGCAAGGGCCTCCGTAAGGATTTGCGGGCTGTGACAGATGAATGCCATCGGCTTGTCGGTCTGAAGGAAATGGCGCACGATGTCGAGACAACGATTATCGACCCGCAGATGCTCCGGACCCCGACCTCCCGGTATGACCAGAGCAGCGAACGCCGACGGATCGATCTCATCGAGAGAGGCATCCGGCACGATGATGAACCCCGGCAGTTCCTGAAAGGTATCCCAGGTGCCATCCAGGCCAAACGGCATGTGAACGACAGTTCTAAGCGGCTTCTTTTTGGGCGCAGCGAC
Source organism: Geobacteraceae bacterium (assembly GCA_035281865.1). Classification (GTDB taxonomy): domain Bacteria; phylum Desulfobacterota; class Desulfuromonadia; order Geobacterales; family Geobacteraceae; genus CAIWTU01. The sequence continues at coordinate 634 of DATEVI010000184.1, forward strand.
GGTTACATCAAAGCCTTCTTCCAGCATGCGGAAATACCCGTAATCATGATTGCCGGAGCTGGCAGACTCCTCGATAATCATGAGAATACGAGCGCTATGAAGCACTCCCGTCCCGGTGTAAACAGGCGTTCCTTTCAGCATAGATAGGAACGCCCGTATCCATACATGGTAATAAGGTCTTCCGATTACTGTCACAATATTCCCGTCTACTACGGCTTCACCTCGCGACTCCACATAGGTGCAACCACGCATGGCGACGCGAGGCTTGATAAGGTTATTGCCGGTCAGTCGCCTCCCTTTCACCCCTGCCTCGAGAAGAACAAGCGGGCCGCGGCAGATGGCTCCTATGGGCTTGTTGCTTTCGACGAAATGGCGGGCAATTTCGACGCAGCGCTCTATATTCCGGATCTGCTCCGGGGCCCGACCCCCGGGCAGCAGCAGACCGTCGAACGTGGAGGGATCGACCTCGTCGAAGGAAGCATCCGCGTCCATTGCGTACCACGGCCTCTCCATGTAGGTATCCCAGCCCTCCTCCTGCTGATGAATGACGACATGCAGACGCTTCTTTTTGGGCGCGGCGATGGTTACATCAAAGCCTTCTTCGCGCATGCGGAAAACCGCATAATCCAGATCAGGAGTGGAACCATCCCCGGTCACTATTAGAATACGAGTCATGCGTAGCTCCTCCTTTCACAACATTAGCCCTACTCCCTGATCTTGGGGCTCTCCTTATCCAGAAACTGATGGCTGCAATAGGGACAGAGAAGCTTTATATCCTTGTGTCTCAGCTCGTCCCAGTGGCAATAGAATTCTCCCTGGCATCGGGGGCAGGTAACCCAGAATATTTTCGCCATGAGCCTCTTCCTTCCTGTTTGATCCGCCCTAGGTCTTAGGCAGGCGATCAAGAATCGCCGGCGGGATAAAATCCTCGATCCGAGTTCGAGCCAGGGCCTCTTCAGGCACACGCACTCGAGCGGCAAAGGGTCGCTTCGCCGGACGGGTCGCATCGATGATCATCTTGGCAGTCATGATGTCGTCCGTCTGCGACGGATCCAGCATGTTTCCCTTCACATTTTTTAAAATGTCCACGTCCTGGTCCGCCTGCACACGCGTCGCGACAGCCCACATCACTTCTTCTTCATTGTAGACATCGATATCGGCATCCACGACCACCACGTGCTTGACAAAATCGCATCCCGCCAGCGCCGCCAGCGCGGCCTGCTTGGTCTCGCCATCGATCTTCTTGTCGATCGAGACGTAGCAATGAAAACGGCCGCAGCCTGAGATGGGAAAATGGACCGCCTTTGCCGTCGGCACGATCCCCCGTATCAAATTGAAGAGGCTCCCCTCTTTGGGAATTCCTCCCAGAATCCAATTGTCCCGGTGGCCGACAAAGATGTGCTGGAAGACGGCGTCGCGCCGGTGGGTGATCGCCGTCACCTCGATCACCGGGCGGAGCCGCTGGGGGCCATAATAGCCGGGAAATTCCCCAAACGGCGCCTCTACTTCTTTAACATTGGGAAGCACGTGCCCCTCGATGACAATCTCCGCGTCCGCCGGCACCATAAAATCCTCTCCCCAAGTCTCGGATGCCGTGAGCCGCAACGGCTCTCCCATGATGGCCCCGACGCGGGCGTAGTCATCGACACCGAACGGAGAAACATTCAGCGCCCCGAGATAGAAGGAAGGGTGATGGCTGACCACGATAGCGACCGGCGTCGGCCGCTTTTTTTCCTCGTTCTTCCGGTGAATCTGCCAGTTGTGCCGCGGGGACATATGGATGCCGAGCCGCCTCGGTCCCTTCACCATGTTGCGGAGAAAGGCCAGGTTGTAGAAACCATCCTCCGGGTCCTTCATCACAGGAGTCATGTCGATGTAGGGAGCGGGGTCCATAGCGTGATGGCGCACAATCGGGAACTCGTAGATATCCGCCTCTTTGTCGCATTTTATGACCTCTTTGACCGGGGCTTCGCGGGCGGACACCTTGACCGGAGGGATCAGCCGCTCCTCGCGCCTTGCGTACTCGAGGCTCAAGGGTAGAGCCCTATCCTTGGGGTCGAGACCCAAGGCCAGGGCGCAGCGCTCGCGCGTGGCGAAGAGGTTGCTCAAAACCGGAAACGAAGAGGGCCTGCCGTGGAGGTTCAACGGCTTTTCGAAGAGCAGGGCTGGAAATTGTCTCCGGTTCTCGAGGTGCTGCAGCAAAGCGGTGA
>DATEVI010000185.1:0-4677 GCA_035281865.1 Geobacteraceae bacterium
CCGTGCTGCTTCGTCTCGGCGATTTCACCGGCAAAGGTCACAGAGTAACGGTCATAAGTCCGTCGGCATATCATTATTATTCCGGAATGGGACCGGGAATGCTCTCGGGTATGTACGAACCGCGGGAAATCCGCTTTAATATCAGGAAAATGGCCGTAGAACGCGGTGCCTCCTTCATTGAAGACAGCGCCGTCAGGATTGACCCGGGGGCAAAGACAATTCTCCTCGCGTCGGGCGGGGAAACACCCTATGACGTCGCCTCCTTCAACACCGGAAGCCGGGTACCCGTGGAATGTCTCTCTCCAGAGAGGAACGGAGCGATAATCCCGGTCAAACCGATCATCAATCTGTATCGGGCGCGTTTGGAAATACTTCGTGAAATAGGGCGGTGGGGACTGCATTTCCCTGGCCGGACACCCTCTGGCCAAGGTCGGCGTTTATGCCGTTCGTCAGAATCCGGTACTGCTTCACAACCTCATGGCGGCCCTTGACGGAGGCTCTATGCAGCCCTTCAGCCACGGCGAGGCATACATGCTGATCATGAACATGGGAGACGGTAGGGGAATACTATGGAAAAAGAACCGGGTCTGGAACGGCAGGCTCGCCTTCCTGCTCAAGGACTTCATCGACCGGCGCTTCATGAAAACCTTTCAGGTATCCGGCGAGCGCGACGAACCGGATGGGGGAGAGTGAACTGAGCAAAGGAGATAAACATGGGGATCATGGACTATTTCAAACAGGTTTCCACCTGGCCGGCACAAAAGGTCAGGGAGTTTCTCCAGGAACGGGATTACGGGGAGTACAACCTTGTCGACGTGCGCCAGCCCCGTGAATACGAGAATGGGCATCTGCCGGGGGCAACGCTGATCCCGGTGGGGCAACTGGCCGAACGTCTTGATGAACTCGACCCTGCCAGACCTACCATCACCTATTGCGCAGCCGGGGTCCGAAGCCGTGCCGCGGCATCCGTTCTCGAAAGGGCCGGTTTCAAAGAGGTGCACAGCATGGCGGGAGGGATCAACGCATGGCAGGGGCTGGTGGCGGAAGGTTTCCCCGAAGCGGGTATCGCCTGGTTTGCCGAGGCCCGTTCCACGGATGAACTGATGGCGCTTGCCTGGATTCTGGAGGAAGGGACGAGGACATTCTATGAAAAAATGGCGGGAGCCACCGCGGATCCGAGTTCGGCGCTCCTCTTCCGGGAGTTGGCAAAGGACGAGGAGCGTCACGAAGAGGTTCTCAGCGACCTATACAGGGATATCAGGGGCACCGTCGGGGGCATCGACTTCCCGTCGCTCCTCGACGGATACCATCAGGAAAAAATCATGGAAGGCGGGATGAGGCTGGACGATGCCCTTGCCTGGGCGGAGGGCAGGAACACAAAGGATATTCTCGAACTTTCCATCTCCCTTGAAACCGGTTCCTACGACCGCTACCTCATTATGCAGGAAAAGACAACCGGTGAGCAATCGCTGAAAATCTTCAAATCCCTGGCCGGAGAGGAAAAGAGACATCTTCAGAAGCTGGTGGAATTGTTTGAAAAAAACCTTGGACCGTGAAACAGGTTCACTCAAATTGAACTTTGTTTCCGCTGGTGGTACCCTTACCGTATACCTGAATCCGTGAGATTGTTCGTAAACTCCTGGCAATCTTTAATGATATTCGGTGCCCCTACAAAATCCGTCACGGATTCAGGGTAAACAAACCTGGGTAAATAGTTGAGCGGGAGCCTGTCAGATGGAAGATGAAAATACCAGCACAATCGGCGTCGATCTCGGCGGAACCAAAATCGAGGTGGCTCAGGTAAATATCTCGGGACAGGTCCTCAGAAGAAAGAGGCTGCCAACCAGGGTCAACGAGGGCCCGGCCGCCATCCAGTCGGAGATAGCGGAAACCGTCCTGGAATTACAGAAGCAGGCCGACACGATGCCGATCGGAATTGGGATAGGTGTTGCCGGACAGGTCGACCCTGTCAGCGGCGTCGTCCACTTTGCCATGAATCTCGGCTGGCGGGATGTACCAATCAGGGACGTCCTGAGCGAAGCCTTGCGTCTCCCGGTTTTCGTCACTAACGATGTCCGGGCCGCAACCTGGGGCGAATGGGTGCACGGCGCCGGACAGGGATGCGATGATCTGATCTGCCTGTTCGTGGGAACAGGTATCGGCGGGGGCGTTGTCAGTGGCGGCCATCTGTTGACAGGCTGCAGCAACACGGCCGGGGAACTGGGTCATATTGTAGTTGACCTTCACGGCCCTCTTTGCAACTGCGGCAACCGCGGTTGCATGGAAGCCCTGGCCGGAGGCTGGGCAATTGCCCGCAGTGCGCGGGAGGCTGTGGAAAACAACCCGTCGGCAGGTAGTGTGTTGCTGCAGGAAGCCGGGGGAAATCCGGAAAGAATCAGCGCCGCGACCGTGGCAAGGGCAGTGCGGAAAGGCGACCCGTTGGCACTGAAACTCATCGAATCGGCAACGGAGGCCCTTGTTTCGGGCGCCGTAGGGCTGATAAACGCATTCAATCCCTGTCGCCTCATTCTCGGGGGCGGGGTTATAGAAGGACTGCCCGAACTGGTGGACCGGATTGACCGCGGGGTGCGCCAAAGGGCCTTGGCTGCGGCCAGCGCTCCTTTGCGGATTCTTCCCTCACAGCTGGGGAACCAGGCCGTGGCAATCGGAGCGGCAATTATGGCGATGCGGGAATTGACCGTCAAAGATCCTGACTGAGGGAGGGAAAAATCCCCAATCTTACCTCTTTGCGAACAAGGGTGATCTCAAATGCGCATAGGAATCGCTGCCGACCATGGCGGATTTACCATGAAGGATCGGGTCGCGGCCGCCCTTAGACAGGCCGGACACGAGGTTCTGGACTTCGGTGCAGACCGGTTCAACCCGGATGATGACTATCCCGACTACGTGCTGCCCCTTGCCACGAGGGTAGCAAACGGTGAAATCGACCGGGGCATAGCCATCTGCAGCAGCGGCGTCGGAGCATCCATCGCGGCAAACAAAATAGCCGGAGCCCGGGCCGCCCTGATTCACGATTCCTATTCCGCCCATCAGGGCGTCGAGGACGATGACATGAACATCCTCTGTCTCGGCAGTCTGGTGGTGGGCTATGCCCAGGCATGGGAATTGATCCAGACCTTCCTCAAGGCCGGCTTCAGCGGCGCGGAGCGGCATTGCAGGCGGTTGGCGAAGATTGCCGCAGCGGAGAATCAACGGGTCTTACCCTGACTGTCGGGAAAGAGATATTGACATTCATTTTCATTGCCGTATAATAACTTAGTATGGAGGACAACAGACAGATCTCCACAGGGAGGTGTACAAACAATGAAACGTCACAGTGAACTTCGGACGGTTTCCGCTGAAAAACCGGCAACTGCGGAAAAAGCGGTAACACGTGCCAAAGAAACTTTTCCGACGTTAGCATCCGAATTCGGAAGCATTATGTCCGCGCTCGGCTCCATGGAGAGACTGATTGAAAATGCCTTCAGACGGCCGTCCTTCGGATGGTTCCCTTCCAGAGATGTATCTCGTGAATTCGGCACACTCGGCGAAATGGCCTATTATCCGACCGTGGATATTTACGAACACGGCAATGACTTGATCGTCAAATCCGAACTTCCTGGAATGAAAAGGGAGGATGTAAGCGTGAAATTCACCGGCGATAACACTCTGGTGATTTCCGGCGAGAGAAAATCTGAAGAAAAGGTGGAACGTTCCGATTTCTGGCAGCACGAGTGCTCATACGGTTCATTCTCTCGGAGCTTCAGCCTGCCTGAAGGTTGTGACTGCGAAAAAGCCAAAGCAAGTTACAAGGACGGCGTACTCGAAATTCGGATACCAAAATCCGAAGAAGCGAGCAAAGCCCGGTACATACCGGTTGAATAGATAAAGACAAAATCAGTAGCTGAACCCGGACATTGGGGAAGCAAGAAAAGCTTCCCCTTTTTTTTGTCCGTCCATTGTCCCCGACATGGAAACATACCGGAAACAGCCCTTCTCCACCTTCCCCCTCACCCTTTCAACAGAATAATTTTTCTCAAAAACTTGATACAGATCAAACACACTCGGAGCAATACGTAATAGATTGACACTCACGAAAGCGGAATATTCACCAAAATAGAGGCAACAATCATCCCCAGGAGGTAGAGAATATGTTTTGTAATCAGTGTGAACAGGCAGCAAACGGAACCGGGTGTAATGTATCGGGTGTATGCGGAAAGAAGCCCGATGTGGCGGCTCTGCAGGACAACCTGCTTTACGGGCTCAAGGGAGTGGCTTTCTTCGCCGACAAGGCGCGCGGCCTTGGCGCGAAGGATGTCGTGATCGACAGGTTCATTCTTGACGGGCTGTTCGCCACGGTAACCAACGTGGATTTCGACCCGGAAAGGCTGAAGAAGCTCATCAAGACCTGCGGCGAGATGCTCGGGAAGGCACAGACCCTTTACGAAAACGCGGGAGGCACAGAAAAACCCGGTTTCCTGGGCAAGCTGAAGGCTTTCTTTTCCGGCAGTGAGCCGGCGGCAACCCAGATTCCCTCCGGACCGGCGACCTGGACCCCGGCGGCTGACCTGGTAAAACAGGGTGAGAAGTTCGGGATCAAGACAGTGCACGAGAATGAGGACATCCGCTCCGCCATAGAAATCCTTACCTACGGCCTGAAAGGCATGGCGGCCTACG
>DATEVI010000186.1:0-3534 GCA_035281865.1 Geobacteraceae bacterium
CTGGGGCCGACATCGTAATTTCGAACTGGCGCGAAGATCGTGAAACCATCGAGGAGTATCAGGACAATTTCCATCCCCGCGTCAAGGCCTTTGTGGGAAGCCCCATAAAGAACTTTGTCTGCAACCGCATCAGCGGTGACCGGCCGGGCATTATTGCAGCATTTAATTACCCTGGCGAGGCGACGGACTACGATGCCGATGTCTTGCGCAGTCTGGCTGTTGTAATCGGTTCACTGGTGACACTTTCCGATGAGGTACAGGAAACCGAGAAGGCATTCATGTACACCATTGAGGCTCTTGCACGGGCATGTGAAGCTGCTGAGGAAGAGACCGGCAAACATGTCGTGAGGGTCAACCGGTACGCGGGAGCGCTGGCCGCCAACATGGGATTACCTGCAGCTTTTGTTGAGGTTATTTCCTATTCCGCCCAGATGCATGATGTGGGCAAAATCAAGATACCAAACTCCATATTGCTCAAAGAAGGCCCCCTTGACAGCGATGAAATGAAGTTGATGATGATGCACCCTGTGTATGGAGAACAGATCTTGGGGGATTCTCCGCGTCTTGCCAAAGCGAGAGAAATAGCAATTTCCCACCACGAAAATTGGGACGGGAGCGGATACCCGTACAATCTTGTGGGTGAAAATATTCCACTGGTCGGACGTATCGTCAAGATTGCAGACGTGTATGACGCACTGCGATCGAAAAGGAGTTATAAACCGGCATACAGCCACGCCGAAACCCTTTCCGTCTTCCGGAAAGGGGATGAAAGAGTCGATCCCGCCCTGCATTTCGATCCTGAAATTTTGAAGACTTTCTTTAAGATCGAACATATCTTTGAGAAAATATACGAAAGCCTTGACGGCGCCAATCCCTGAGAAAAGGTCTCCCCTTATCATGAAAAGCATTATGGACAGAATATCCATTGTCCTGGTCGAACCCCAGAGTCCCGGCAATGTGGGCATGGTCTGCCGGGCAATGAAAAACATGGGTCTTGCGGACCTGCGACTGGTAAAAGGTTGCCGGACGGACCATCGCGAAGCACGGAAGTTTGCCGTTTCCGCAAGGGACCTCCTGGATAACGCCCGGTTGTTTGATTCCCTTGAAGAAGCGCTGGCAGACCGGGAAATAACCGTCGCCACGACACGCAGACATGGAAAATACCGTAACGAAATGTTCACTCCCAGAGAGGTAGCGCAAGAAATACGGTCAGCCATTGGCGACAATCGTGCTGCCCTTGTCTTTGGCAGGGAGGACAATGGTCTGACGACCGATGAGCTCTCGTTGTGTCGCTGGAATGCAACTATTCCCACGTCTGAAGAATATGGATCGCTGAATCTTGCCCAGGCTGTTCTGATTTTCTGCTATGAACTCTTTCTCGGCATTGGTGACAATACGCCGGACCGTTCCAGATCAGTTGCTTCCGTCTTGGAAATGGAAATGCTATATGGCCATATGGAGAATTCTCTCCTGCGGATCGGTTTTCTCAACCCGCAGAATCCGGCGCATGTCATGCGCAGTCTGCGGCGCATATTCGCGCGTGCTGGTCTGGACAGCCGTGAAGTGGCGATCATCAGGGGGATGATGTCCCAGGTAGACTGGGCTGCAACCAATCGTATGGAGGGTGCTGAACAATGAACGCAACGTATCTCGGGCTTCTTGCAGGAACTCTCACCAGTGTGGCGACGATTCCACAGGTTGTAATGTCATACAGGACAAGGCATGTGCGTGATATCTCCATATGGCAGCCGCTTCTGCTCGCCGTTGGAACAGCATTATGGCTCACATATGGTATCATATTGGGTGATGTGCCGCTAATTGTGGCGAATGCGTTTTCCATCGTATGCAATTCGATGTTGATATGTATGAAAATCGTTTATGGAGATGATGAAAAAGTGCATGTCAGTGATTATGTTGAAGCAAAGATCGTGACCAGGGAGGAAATATGAAAAAGATGCTGCGATTCTTCACTTTTGCGATGCTGCTTACGGCTCTTTCCGGGTGTGGTTACAATACCATGCAGGCAAATGAGGAAGCTGTCCTTGCCGCCTGGGGTGACGTTGAGTCCTCCTACCAGCGCAGGGCCGACCTCATCCCGAATCTCGTGGAAGTAGTTAAAGGTTATGCAAAGCATGAGGCCGAAACCTTGACGGCAGTCACTGAAGCCAGGGCAAAAGTAGGCACTATTCAGGCTTCAAAAGATATGTTGAGTGACCCTCAGGCATTTTCCAAATTTCAACAGGCACAGGGAGAGTTGTCCGGAGCGCTTTCAAGACTCATGGTTGTTGTCGAGAGATATCCGGATTTGAAGGCGAATCAGAATTTTCTCGATCTTCAGAATCAGCTGGAAGGCACGGAAAACCGTATCAACGTGGCAAGGGTCAGATACAACAAGGTGGTGCAGGAATTCAACACGAGTATCAGGGTATTCCCGAATTCTGTAACCAATTCTCTATTGCTTCACCTGGCCCGCAAAGAACCGTTCAAGGCTGAAGAAGGGGCAAAAACGGCTCCGAAGATCAAATTCTAGGGTAATTGACACGGAATATCCGCGATATCGATGAAAAAATTATTATTAATATTGTTGGTTCTGTTTGTACCTCTACATGTCTTCGCTCTGGACGTGCCGCCATTGCGTGGTCATGTGAACGACTATGCCGGTGTACTGTCTCCGTCAGCGGCGCAAAAACTCGAGTCGCAACTGGCGTCGTTCGAACAAACCGATTCCACGCAGATAGTTGTCCTTACCGTACCCTCCCTTGAGGGTGACAGTCTGGAGGATTTTTCCATCAGGACCGCGGAGGCATGGAAAATCGGGCAAAAAGGCAAGGATAACGGAGCAATGCTTATTGTGGCAAAGGAAGAACGAAAGATCAGGATCGAGGTGGGTTGGGGGCTGGAAGGAAAACTGACCGATCTTGTTTCGGGCAGAATCATACGCAATGAAATCGCACCCCTCTTCAGAGATGGCAACTTCGATGGGGGGATAGAGCGGGGTGTGTCCTCCATAATGGCCGTGGTGAAAGGGGAATACAGCGCAACCCCGAATGGAAAACAGCCGGAGAAACGGGGCGCGCCTCCCGTTTTCGGATTATTCATTTTCTTCCTTGTTGCGTGTGTTTTCCTGGGCGCCATATCCAAGCTGCTCGGAGGTTTGGCTGGGGCTGTCGGTCTTCCTCTCATCGCATCGCTCACCTTTCCGGGGCTTGCGGGTCTAGTTCTCATTGTCATTGCAGTAATCGGTTTTCTGGTCGGCCTGTTTGTCACCTTTCTTTTTGGGGGCGGAGGAGGTTTCGGTCGCTCTGGAGGTGGCCCTTTTCTGGGCGGAGGGTTCGGCGGCAGTTCATATGGTGGTTCCGGCGGAGGATTTTCCGGCGAAGGCGGCGGTTTCGGAGGCGGCGGTGCTTCGGGAGACTGGTGACGAGCGCACTATCGTGCGGGACAAAGGACCGGAGTATGAAACGAATGCGGGCGGAACATTTTTTTACTGATGCCGAAAAAGAAAAAATACGGAACGCTGTAGAGAGCGTTGAA
>DATEVI010000187.1:0-5040 GCA_035281865.1 Geobacteraceae bacterium
CGGGGATTCAAGGCGGCGATTTTCCTTTCTGTTGCATTCGGCGTGGTCAGCGTGCTGGGAGGCATTTTTTTCTCATTTATCGTGAACCTGCCGACAGGCGCGACCATAATCATTATCAACTTCATTCTTTTCGCCATAACCTTTGCCCTCAGGAAAATCCGGGGGTGATTATTTGGTGAAAGCTGCTGTGCCGCACGACATCACACCGAGCTGTGTTCTTTTACCGCGTGAAATGTCAATGCCTTCCAGTTTTCCATTGTATTGTCCAGTCGCCACTGACTGCCGGCCAGGTATGCCAGGTCTCCTTCGCCGTCGGAATAAACGTTCATCGCCTCTTTCCGCTCGAATTCATCCAGTGTTTTCCTATCGCCGGTTATCCAGCGGGCCGTCACATAGCTGACCGGTTCGTACGTGCTCTTCACTCCATATTCATGCTCCAGGCGGTGCATGACAACGTCGAACTGGAGCTGGCCCACGGCCCCGACGATCCAGTCGGCTCCCATAAGTGGGCGGAACACCTGTATCGTCCCCTCTTCGGCCAGTTGCACCAGCCCTTTTTCCAGGGCCTTCGATTTAAGCGGATTCAGGATCCGGACCTTACGGAAGTGTTCCGGTGCAAAGTTGGGGATACCCGTGTACTTCAACTCTTCACCCTGGGTGAATGTGTCGCCGATTTTTATCGTCCCGTGATTGTGGATGCCGATTATGTCGCCGGGATAGGCTTCATCGATGTTCGTCCTGTCCTGGGCCATGAAGATGGTGGCGTTGGCTATCTGCACTTCACGCCCCAGACGCACGTGTCGGACCTTCATTCCCCTGGTGAATTTGCCGGAACAGATGCGGAAGAAGGCGATCCGGTCGCGGTGGGCCGGGTCCATGTTGGCCTGGATCTTAAAGGTGAAGCCGGTAAATGGCTCCTCGTAGGGTGAGACCGTTCTGCAGGCGGTTTCCCGTGGCATGGGAGACGGGGCGTTGTCGACGAAGGTATCGAGCAGTTGCTGGACACCGAAGGTGTTGATGGCGCTGCCGAAGAAAACAGGGGTCTGCAGACCGGCAAGATAGGCTTCCTGCTCGAACGGGTGGGAGGCGCCTTCCAGGAGTTCCACCTCATTTCGCAGATCATCCACCTGGGAGCCGAGGAGCTCGTCGAGGCGGGGGTCGTCGAGACCCTGCATGGTGACGATTTGCCCAACGCCGCGGTCGGCCTCGGAATCGAAAAGTGCGACCTCCTTGGTATACAGGTGGTAGGTACCGCGAAAACGCTTGCCCATGCCGATCGGCCAGGTGATCGGGGCGCACTGGATCTTCAGGTTATTTTCAATGTCGTCCAGCAGGTCGATCGGGTCACGCCCCTCGCGGTCGAGTTTGTTGATGAAGGTCATGATCGGGGTGTTGCGCAGTCGGCAGACTTCCAGGAGTTTCTTGGTCTGGCTTTCCACCCCTTTGACCGAGTCGATGACCATCAGGACAGAGTCGACCGCGGTCAGGGTGCGGTATGTGTCTTCGGAAAAGTCGTTGTGGCCCGGTGTGTCGAGTAGATTTATTTCATAATCGCGGTAGTTGAATTTCATGACCGACGAGGTCACGGAAATGCCGCGCTGTTTTTCCATTTCCATCCAGTCCGATGTGGCATGGCGAGCCGCCTTGCGTGCCCTTACTTCACCGGCCTGCTGAATGGCTCCCCCGAACAGAAGCAGCTTCTCCGTGATGGTCGTCTTTCCCGCATCCGGATGGCTGATTATGGCGAATGTGCGCCTTCGTTCGATTTCCTTCGTGTTATGTTTCTTCAATTTGACAACTCCTGCTTAAAATGTTTATGAGTGCGCTACGCTTAAGCGTCCGCTTCGCTCATGGGTGGATGAGTTATTAAGTTAATAACCCTTCAATTCCAACCCGTGTCTATTTCTGAAAACAAAAGAAAGGCGAAGAGGTTGTCTTCGCCTTTCGAAACAACTAGATAAGTTACATTTTTATCCGCAACAGGGCAACAGAAAAATTCTATTTCCTCCAGATCAGCCGGTCAACGGACCATGCCCCGCCGCCGGTGAAAACAAGAGCCAGGGCCATGCCAATGAGGGCAAGGTTGAACTCGATGCCGTGACCTTTGCCCGGCAGGCATGGCATGTTGAGAAAAAAGCCGTGCACCGCATGCACCTTGTACATAGCCATTGCCATGACCGAGGCAATGCCGAGGGCCGAAAGACGGGTGAGGAAGCCGCAGAGCACGCCTATACCGCCGCCGAATTCGGCAATGATTGCCAGCAGCGTCAATACCGGGGGAATCCCCAGTTTCTCCTCGAACGCGTTGAATGTCGCGGTAAGGCCGTATCCGCCGAATGCCCCGAAGAGCTTTTGCGAGCCATGGGCTATGAATATGACTCCGAGCGAGAGACGCAGTAAAAGGAGACCGAAGGATTCGGCCGACTGTTGGAATTTTATCGCCATTTTTTCCTCCTGTTTCATTGACTGCAGGGCAGTCGAGTGAACACCGCAATTGTAGAAGTATAACAATGAATTGGGTTTGTGCCACACTCCGTCAGGCCTCTCATCAGAAAGCGCTTTCATTTTTTGCCTGCAAAATGATAGATTTGATTATGTTTGTTGACACCCATTGCCACCTCGACCATCCGTCGCTGCTTTTGCGATTACATGATGTTCTTGCCTCTGCCGGACAATCAAATGTCACTAAAATAATCGTCCCCGGTGTCGGACCCGAGGGGTGGGATGAGATCGCTGCTCTTGCAAAAAGTCTGAGGGGGGTATACCCCGCTTTCGGTCTTCATCCCATGCTGGCCGAGCGATATCGGGAAGAAATGTGTGACAGACTCGCGTCCTATGCCGGGGAGGCTGTGGCGATCGGCGAAATCGGTCTCGATTACGCCATTCCGGATGTGTCCAGGGAACAGCAGTTGAAGGCATTCCGAAGTCAGCTGAGGATGGCGGTGGAAAGCGGAAGGCCGGTCCTGATCCACTGCCGGAAGGCGTTTCAGGATCTTCTCGGTATCATAAAGGAGGAAAAGGTGCAGCGGGTCGGCGGAGTCATGCATGCCTTTTCCGGAAGCCACGAGATTGCCCTCGAGTGTATCAGGATGGGTCTATACATATCCATATCGGGAACGGTCACCTACCGTAATGCCGTAAAGCCGGTGGTGGTCGCCCGAAAGATACCGCTGGAACATTTGCTCCTGGAAACCGATTCCCCCGATATGACTCCCGAACCGCACAGGGGGCGCGATAACGAACCGGCCTTTCTGGTGGAGATTGCCCGAAAGGTTGCAGAGATAAAGGGGATCGACGTGGAGGAGGTCGCCGCGGTTACCACGAGGAACGCCGAGAGGCTGTTTGGTTTAAGAAATGATGCTGAACGCATTTAAATCATATCCTGTGTAGGGGCAAACCTTGTGTTTGCCCTTTATTTGGGCGATCACAAGGATCGCCCCTACCTGAAAAATCCTGAATATCCTGAATATCACAGTTAATAAATGAGGTTATAAATGTCTGAACTTCACCGTTTCTCCCGTACAGAAATTCTGATCGGCCCGCAAGGGCTGGAAAAACTGAAAGGCTCCACCGTCGCTATCTTCGGCCTCGGAGGCGTAGGAAGCTATGCGGCCGAGGCGTTGTGCCGTTCGGGAATAGGGCGTATGGTCATCGTAGATTTCGATGATGTCTGCCTCACCAATATCAACCGGCAGATCCATGCCATGGACGGCTCCGTAGGCAAGTCCAAGGCCCAGTTGATGGCCGAGAGAATGCGCCTGATAAACCCGGGAGCCGAAATAGTCCCGTACAAGGACTTTTATTCGGCCGAAAACAGCGATTTTCTGCTATCGACGGATTATGATTACGTACTCGACGCCATCGATCATATAACCAGCAAGCTCCACCTGATCAGGAGTTGCCGTAAAAGGGGACTGCCGATCATTTCGAGTATGGGCGCTGCATCCAAGTTGGATCCCACGAGGATTCATGTGGCGGACATCTCGGAGACCCACAAGTGCAGAATGGCCCGTGTGGTCCGCAAGCTCCTGAAAAAGGACGGCATTGAAAAGGATGTAAAGGTGGTTTTTTCCTCCGAGGAATATCAGGAGCCTGCTGTGTCCGGCGGTGGTTGCCGGCAAAACTGCATTTGCCCGAACAAGGAGGAGCAGGTTTTTTCCTGCACACATCGCCGAGTCATATTGGGGAGCAGTTCATTCATCCCGGGCATTTTCGGATTGACCATGGCAGGGGTGGTGATAAACGACCTTCTGGAAGGCTAATTTACGAACAAGCTCTAAGTTGAAGTAGGCCGGAATAGCCGATATACTTTTTACAGGAACAATTAGTTTTTAACAGCGGGAGCGGGAGGAAGGTAATAATGGGCAGGGAATACACGGTTCAGGAAGCATTGAAGATGGCCATCATGGCCGAAAAAGACAGTAAGGACTTTTACGAAAAGGCGGCTTCGGTAACAAAGAATGCACGGGCCAGGAAGGTCTTCCGTCTGCTGGCCGGCGAGGAAGCGGAGCATCTGAAATCGTTCTTCGGACTTTATGAAGGGGGTGATTTCGGGGACCTGGATTCTTTTCTGCAATCCCCTCCCGACAAGCATTCACCCATGTACGGCGCCCTGAAAAGGGCGATAGACAAGGAGACCCATGAACAGAAGGCCCTTGAAATCGCCTTGCACGAAGAAAAGGCATGCATCGACCGCTACACCCAGTTCGCCCGCGATATCGTCGATCCCCTGGTGAGAAGCATCTTCGAACGGGTGGTGAAGGAAACGCAGAAACACTATGAGCTTATCGAATCGGAATATGCCCATGTGATGAGAATGGTGCATGAGTCAGATCAGGATATTTTTGTGAGGGAATGAATTTTCCTTTCTATTCGGGTGTAGGGGCGCTGCTTGCGTCGCCCCTGAAACTGAAAGATGGTTTTGTAGGGATACCCCTTGCGGGTATCCTTGGTAGGCCGACAACAGGTACGGCACCCGTAACCAGGGCACCCGCAAGGGGCGCCCCTACAAGTAAACACCCCTTTAAATGAAACAAAAAG
>DATEVI010000188.1:0-4556 GCA_035281865.1 Geobacteraceae bacterium
GCGGCAAGATCCAGCTACAACTGGACGAACGGCTTTACACGGTAAAGAAGGGGGAATGCTTTTATTTCAGCTCCGACAAAAAGCATTCAGTGAAAAATACCGGCAAGACCGAAGCCAAGATCCTGTGGGTTGTTACGCCTCCAACGTTTAACTATTGAAGGGCGGAAGCCGCCCTTGTTTGACATATACGCCAAAATCTACACGGCAGAATAAAAAAGGAGATGCAGCAATGAGCAAAGTATTGATCATAGGAGCAGGGGGAGTCGGCAGGGTTGTCGCTCACAAATGCGCCCAGGCTTCCGATGTATTCACGTCCATCACCCTTGCCTCTCGCACCGAATCCAAGTGCAGGGCCATCGCGGCCGAGATCAAATATCCAATAAAAACGGCGCAGGTCGATGCCGACAATGTACCTGAGCTCATCGAACTCATCAGGCGCGAACAGCCTGCGCTCGTCATCAATGTTGCTCTCCCTTACCAGGACCTGACCATAATGGACGCCTGCCTGGCAACGGGAGTCGACTATCTGGACACAGCCAATTACGAGCCGCTTGACACCGCTAAATTCGAGTACAGCTGGCAGTGGGCTTATCAGGACCGTTTCCGAGAGAAGGGTCTCATGGCGCTTCTGGGGAGCGGATTCGATCCCGGCGTGACCAATGTTTATACCGCTCTAGCCGCCAAACATTACCTGGACGAAGTACAGGAGATCGACATCATCGACGCCAATGCAGGCAGCCACGGCCAGCCGTTCGCCACCAACTTCAACCCGGAGATCAATATCCGGGAAGTCACCGCGCCCTGCCGCCACTGGGAAAACGGTCAGTGGGTCGAAACCTCCGCTCTCTCCACCAAGCGCAGCTACGACTTTCCCGAAGGTATCGGCCCGATGAATATCTACCGCATGTACCACGAGGAAATGGAGTCGCTGGTCAAACACATCCCGACCATCCGCAAGGCGCAGTTCTGGATGACCTTCTCCGACAACTACCTGAAGCACCTGGAGGTGCTGCAGAATGTAGGCATGACCCGTATCGACGAAGTGGAATTCCAGGGCCGGAAAATTGTGCCGCTGCAATTCCTCAAGGCAGTCCTCCCCGACCCCGGCAGCCTCGGTCCGCTGACCAAGGGGAAAACATGTATCGGAGTTGTGGCCAAAGGGATCAAGGACGGGAAGAAAAAGCAGGTCTACATTTACAACATCTGCGACCACGAGCAGTGCTATCACGAGGTCAACTCCCAGGCCATAAGCTACACCACGGGCGTGCCGGCGGCGGTCGGCGCAATCATGATGGCGACGGGACAATGGCGCGGCAAAGGGGTCTTCAACATGGAGCAGTTCGACCCTGATCCGTTCCTGGCGAAGCTTGCAGCGATGGGCCTGCCTTGGCAGGCGATGGAAAGCGAAGGCTGGCTGGAACTGTAGTACAAATCAGTGACGCCGGGTATCGACTGGTAGGGGCGAGGCATGTCTCGCCCCTTGTCACGTTCTATGAAAAGGGCACCGAAGGTTGAGTGAACTGAATATTGAAAAAATAACGGAACTTGCTCCTTCCCCGTCTTATGTGGTCGACCTTGGAAAGCTGCGCCACAACCTCGCCATACTGGACGACGTTCAGAAGCGGAGCGGAGCGAAGATTCTCCTAGCCCTCAAGGCGTTCTCCATGTGGAGCGTATTTCCTATCATCCGCGAGACCCTGCACGGCGTCTGTGCGAGTTCACCGTGGGAAGCGCGTCTCGGGCGCGAGGAATTCGGGCGCGAGGTTCACAGCTTCTCTGCCGCGTTCCGCGAAGGCGACATGGCGGAACTACTCCAGACCTCCAATCATATCGTCTTCAACTCCTTCGCCCAACTGGAGCGGTTTCGTCCCATGTGGGAGAAATACCTAGGGCGCGTATCCATAGGTCTCAGGGTAAACCCGGAGCATTCCGAAGGTCACACTCCCCTCTACGACCCTTGTGCACCGCAGTCCCGCCTCGGCATCCGCCGCGCCGATTTCGAAGGCCGATCCCTGGAAGGCATTGAGGGATTGCACTTCCACACCCTCTGCGAACATCTCTTTGAGCCGCTGGGAAGGACCGCGCGCGTTTTCGAGGAAAAATTCGGGCAATTCCTGCCGCAAATGAAGTGGCTGAACCTGGGTGGCGGGCACCATATCACCCGGGAAGGCTATGATGTCGACTCGCTGGTGGAGCTGGTGAAGCATTTCAAGGGAAAATACGGCCTTGAAGTATACCTTGAGCCTGGTGAGGCCATCGCCATCGGCACCGGAGTCCTCGTCAGCGAGGTCCTGGACGTGGTGCATAACGTAATGGACGTCGCCATCCTCGACGTATCGGCCACCTGTCACATGCCCGACGTCCTGGAGATGCCTTACAGGCCGGAGATCTACGGAGGATTTGACCCGGGGGCGAAAGCCCACTCGTACCGGCTCGGCGGGCCGTCCTGCCTTGCAGGAGACGTAATCGGAGACTGGTCGTTCGAGAAGCCGCTCTCTCCCGGCAGCCGGCTGACTTTCCTCGACATGGCCCACTACACTATGGTCAAGACTACGACCTTCAACGGTATTCAACACCCGCACATCTGCACGTTTGAACCGGCAACAGGGGAGTTGAAAGTAATACGAAGCTTTACATACGAAGATTTCAAGAGCCGTTTGTCTTAAAACGGCAACCAAACTGGTTTTGCAAATAATTTACATCGAAAGTTGGTAAACTTCCCATGGAACGATGGTCAATTAACGAGTCTGCAAAGGCATACAACCTGAATAACTGGGGTGCGGATTTATTCTCAATCAACAAAAAGGGCAATGTCTGCGTCCACCCATCCCCCAACTCAAAACATTCCATCGACTTGCGTGTGCTTGTTGATGACCTTATCAAGCGGAAGATAAAGCCGCCCATTCTGCTCCGGTTCATGAACATCCTCGAGGGGCGCATAGCCGCAATCAACCGTGTCTTCAAGAATGCCATCCAGCAAAACGATTACCCGGCCAAATACCAGACTTTTTATCCGATCAAGGTCAACCAGCAGCGTCAGGTTGTAGAGGCCATCACCAAATTCGGCAAAAAATACGATATCGGCCTTGAAGTCGGATCCAAGCCCGAGCTTATCGCGGCCATCTCCCTCTCCACCGGAAACGGCCTGCCGATCATCTGCAACGGCTATAAGGACACCGAATTCATCGAAACAGTTCTTTACGCCACCAAGATCGGTTATGACATAACCATTGTCGTGGAAAAACTGTTCGAGCTTGAGAAAATAATCGAAATCTCCAACAGGACGAAAATCGTCCCGAAACTTGGGATCAGGGTAAAACTCTCCTCGAAAGGCACGGGAAAATGGGCCACTTCCGGCGGTGAAGACGCAAAATTCGGTTTGCGCATTTCCGAACTGATTGCAGCCACCGATATTTTGAAACAGAACGGCCTCATCGACAACCTCAAACTGCTCCATTTCCATATCGGCAGCCAGATCACCAAGATAGACAAGATAAAAAATGCGCTGATCGAAGGGACGCGCATTTACGTGGAAATGAAGAAAATGGGCGTCAATCTCGAATATCTGGACATCGGGGGTGGCCTGGGCGTTGACTACGACGGATCGAAGTCGAGCTATTTTTCGAGCGTGAACTATTCCGTCGAAGAATACGCCAATGACGTCATATATCAGATAAAGAACATCTGCGACGAGGCCGGAATCGAGTGCCCGAACATCATTTCCGAATCCGGCCGGGCAACCGTTGCCCACTATTCGGTGCTGATCACCAATGTTCTTAACACCAACACCCAGAACCTGATGCCTGATTTCGAATCGATCCTGTCCGAGACCGAAAAGCTGTCGCCGACGGTCAAGAAGCTGGTCGACATATATACAAGTATCGACCGGCATTCGCTGCGCGAAGATTACCACGACACCATCCAGCTCATCCAGGAGGCGGTCAGTCTGTTCAATCTCGGATACCTGAATCTCCATGACAGGGCGATCGCGGAGTGGATATGCTCGAAAATTATCAGGAAAATCAACAGCATTGTAGAAAAGATGAAGCAGATTCCCGACGAGATGCAGAACTTCCAGCTCAGTCTTCGCCAGACCTATTTCGCCAATTTTTCCCTGTTCCAGTCGGTGCCTGACTCGTGGGCGATCGACCAGCTGTTTCCCATCGTGCCCATCCAGCGGCTCCATCAGAAGCCTGATGTCATGGCGTCCATAGCAGACATCACCTGCGATTCGGACGGTGAGGTCACCAGTTTTGTCGGCGAAAACGGAAGAACCAAGTTCCTCCCTATCCACAAGATCCGCTCCGAAGAAGACTATTACATCGGCTTTTTCCTGATAGGCGCGTATCAGGAGATACTGGGAGACATGCACAACCTGTTCGGCGACACGAACGCGGTGCACATCACCTTCAACAAGAAGACAAATTACAAGATCGACACGGTCATTCCAGGCGATGCCATATACGAAAGCCTGAAATACGTGCAGTATGACGGCCATGAAATCCGCAAGCGCGTCAGGGACAACCTGGAAAAGGGTGTGTCGCTGCGCAAGATAT
>DATEVI010000189.1:0-2920 GCA_035281865.1 Geobacteraceae bacterium
TCCATCTTTCTCCCTTATTCGCCAATTCATGACGGAGCCGTCATCATTCAAAAGGGAAAACTGACAAAGGCCGGGTGTTTTCTTCCCCTTACCCGCAATCCACTGATAAGCAAGGCACTGGGAACTCGCCACAGAGCCGCGATCGGTCTCGCAGAAAGAACTGATGCCATTGTCATCGTAGTATCCGAGGAAACCGGCAAGATATCGGTGGCTGCAGACGGTCGCATGACATACGATGTGGATCACGATTTTCTTTGCAAGACTCTCAAAAGGCTTCTCGAATCGAGGCAATACAGATGGCTCCAGTGAACCGTTGGAAGTTCATAACCAACAATTTGGCCATCAAGAGCCTCTCGCTGGCCATAGCGATTATCCTCTGGTTTTCGGTTACTGTAGATAAAGAAACCAAAAAAAGATTTTCAGTGCCGATCCGTGTGACTAACATCCCAGCGGGATTGGCTGTAGCCGGCAATGTGCCTGAGACCATCGAAGTCACGGTTGCCGCACCGGGAATTCTTTTTCTTGCGCATCCGGTCTTCGGGAAACCATTGACTCTGGATCTGCGAAAAACCGGGGAAGGTACAGTTGCATTCCCCGATCTTCAGAGCTACATAGATATCCCTTACGGCATGCGGGTAATCATGGTTTTTCCGTCCAGCATAGAGCTGAAGCTGGAGCAAAGGGCGGAATCCCTATCGAGCGTTTTCTAGTTTTTCAGGAGGAATATAATGAAAAAATTATTTGGTACCGACGGCGTGCGCGGCGTGGCAAACATCTATCCGATGACTACAGAAATGGCCATGCAGATAGGCAGGGCAGCCGCTTTCATATTCAAGAACGGCAAGAAGAGACATCGCATTGTCATAGGTAAGGATACACGTCTATCGGGATATATGATAGAAAACGCCCTAGCGGCCGGTATATGTTCCATGGGTGCGGATGTACTGCTGGTCGGTCCCCTTCCGACTCCCGGAATAGCCAACATTACATCATCAATGCGGGCTGATGCCGGTGTTGTCATTTCGGCATCGCACAACCCTTTCCAGGACAACGGAATCAAATTCTTTTCCCGAGACGGGATAAAGCTTCCGGACGAAATGGAACTCAAAATCGAAGAGCTGATATTTTCCAAGGATATCGATTCGCTTCGCCCAACCGCCACCGAGGTCGGCAAGGCATACAGGATTGACGATGCCGCGGGGCGGTACATTGTTTTCCTGAAAAGCACCTTTCCCAGAGAGCTTGATCTGTCGGGTATGAAGATAGTGCTGGATTGCGCCAATGGCGCGGCCTATAAGGTAGCCCCGGCGGTTTTTGAGGAACTGGGGGCCGAGATCATCCCGTTGGGCGTAAAACCGAACGGAACCAACATAAACCACGAATGCGGTTCTCTGCACCCCGAAGTGATCAGTGACGCCGTCAAGAAGCATGGCGCGGATATCGGCATCGCCCTCGATGGAGATGCCGACCGGGTGATATTTGTGGATGAATTCGGAACCGAGGTGGATGGAGATCATATACTCGCACTGTGTGCAACGGAAATGCTCAAGCAGAACAGGTTGCGCAATAACACCCTGGTGGCAACGGTGATGAGTAACATGGGACTCGATATCGCGGTAAAAAAAGCGGGCGGCAAGGTGGTCAGAACCGGCGTCGGTGACCGCTATGTCGTGGAAGAGATGATTCGCGGCGGGTACAATCTGGGCGGAGAGCAGTCCGGACATCTCATATTCCGTGATTTCAATCCCACCGGTGACGGCATACAATCGGCATTACAGGTGCTTGCCATAATGCGCAAGAGGGAGAAAAGACTCTCGGAACTTGTCCGCGTAATGGAACCGTTGCCACAGGTTCTGGTAAACGTCAGGGTCTCCGAGAAAAAAGATGTCAACACTCTTCCTGAAACGGCAAGGTTGATCCAACAGGTGGAAAAGGAACTGAATGACGCAGGGCGAGTCCTGATACGCTATTCCGGAACCGAACCTCTTTTACGCATAATGCTTGAAGGCCCGGACAAGGGGCGAATAACGGGATGGGCAAATGAGATCGCGGATCTTGTCGGCAAAGAGATAGGAGGGCAATAGAATTGGCAAAACTGGCAGTCAACGTTGATCATGTGGCTACTCTCCGTCAGGCAAGGGGTGGTGCTGAGCCGGATCCGGTTTCGGCCGCCGCCATTGCCGAACTTGCCGGTGCCGATGGAATAATTGTTCATCTGCGCGAGGACCGACGACACATTCAGGACAGAGATCTGAAGCTGCTTCGGCACACCGTTAAAACAAGGCTCAATCTGGAGATGGCTGCCACGGACGAGATGGTTGCCATAGCCCTCTCGGTCAAGCCTGATGTATGTACCTTCGTTCCGGAGAAACGGCAGGAACTGACAACGGAAGGAGGGCTGGATGTCAGGGCGAATCTTAATACCATAGAAAAAGCCATCGCAAGACTCCAGGAAGCGGGGATAGCCGTCAGCCTTTTCATTGATCCGGACCCCGACCAGATAAAAGCCTCCAACAAAGTAGAGGCGGATTACGTGGAAATCCACACCGGCGCCTTTTCCGAGGCGAAGGACTGGAAGAGCCAAAAACAGGAGCTGATAAAAATCGAAAATGCCGTCAAACTGTCCACAAAGCTGGGAATGGGCGTAAGCGCCGGACACGGCCTGACTTATTTCAATGTTAAAAAGGTAGCGGCCCTCGGTGGTATTGAAGAGTTCAACATTGGCCATTCAATCATGTCCAGGGCTGTATTCGTGGGGCTCGACCGGGCTGTACGCGACATGGTCGAATTGCTCAAATACGCTTGAAAGATAGAATCCCGCCATTTTTTGTAGCCCAAGCAAAACTGTGTATAATTATATAACTTTCCTTTTTCCTTATCTCGAAGCGATGGCAAGAATGATCAGCGTGACATGGGGGGG
>DATEVI010000190.1:0-6251 GCA_035281865.1 Geobacteraceae bacterium
ACCGGGAGGCTGGCGTCCATTTCGGAGTTCCGGTCTCTAATTACATAGGATGGTGGCTGGTAAGCGGTCTTCTTGTGTTGGCATTGCAGGTCATCGATGCAAAAGTCGGTAAATACTCTAAGAAGGCGTTGGGAATGACCGCTATCCCGTTCAGGTCTCTTTTCGGACCTGCTCTCTACCTGTCGGTTCTAATCTTTAACCTGGCGATAACTTTTATCATAGGGGAGAGGCTGATGGCATTGACCGGCATTTTCATGTTCACTCTTCCTGTCGCCATTGTCAGCGTGCTCCTGATCCGCAGGGCCAACCGTTACACCAGGGAGGAACTGGCTGAACATCTGCAAGATTATCCGAACTCACCTGCCTCGGGAAGAAAGCTTTAACCTAATACGGCAGTTGTAGGTGTCCGCAGGGAGTGAACGAAGGATGCCTTCAACTGCCGAATCCAGGTCTAATCCTCTCAATTTTCGCAAAAAAGGGGAACCAGCCAGGTTCCCCTGATTATCCTGCCAAAGACCGAATCTTCCACCGCCGTACTCGGAATAAATTCCCCGAAATCACGTCTCATGAATACCCGAAGCTGCATAACCCTCTGTCGGACATTTGAATTCCCGGCCGGAGGGCAGGGCTTGACCTGCTCAGGATTGCTCTTGACATTTCGGATTTAAATTAGTACTAACTAAATTGTGTCGACCCGCAAGCTGCGATTCCGGATAAAGAAAGGAAACGCATGAGCAGAATTGAAGAAGCTCTCGAAAACGCCGTTCGTTTGCGAAGCATCAGAGAAAATCATGAACAAGGCAATGAACCGTCCAAACCCTTTTTGTCTGATATCGGAATCAATGTTTTGGTAATTTCCAATGATCAGGGGGCATTGAGGCTGATCTCCCAATTACAGCCGCTTCTTCAAGCTGAAATCATTGGGGCGAAAGACATTGTTCAGGGGATAAGGTATTTTTACGATAAAATGCCGATGGAGATTGATGATCATGAGCTCAGGTTTGCAGCTTCGATGCTTGATAATTTGTGCTGTTATTATAGCAGTTCATCAGGTTAATTTTATCAGTTCGTAAATGTCACAATGATTGGCCCCCATAAGGACTCTCCTCTCAAAGCTGATCTTCTGCAAAGTTGCACGATATTCCTGCGAATCAATGAAGAGTTCTATTCATCCTTTATGGATTCCAGAATCGCTTTCACCGAAACCGCAAGATTTCTCCCCGCAATCCGGGAATTTACAGCCAAACGAATCAATTGAGGTATTATTCGTGGCGTTCGAACGACCGTTCCGAGTACTCTGGAGATACGGATGTTCATCTCATCGTCGGTGAACCGGTCAAGACTGAAATCGAGTTCTTCGTCGCCGGCGTCGCTGATTGCCCGAATTGCCAGCAGCGGAATTTCCATTTGTGCCGCCAACCGAGCGACGGCCCATGTTTCCATATCAAGAACGGGATTTGATATGTCCGACGGCAGCTTCCCGGCCAGTTCTCTTTTGTTGAGTATCATGTCCGAGCTGAGGAAATCGCTCTCCTGGACAGTGAAACCGAGTTCCTTGCCGATAGATGCCAGTGTCTGCTGAGATCTTTGCGGTAAAGACACAACGATAGCCTTTGATGTGACAACTTGATCGCCCTGGTAAGGAACGCTTTTCCGGCCAATGGCCAGGTCGCCGACAGCCATTCCTGGTTTCACCGCTCCGCCGAAACCGAAAGAGATCAGCACATCCGGTCTGATCGAGGTGACCAGTGCCTGTGTGGCTGCTTCCGCGCGTTTCATGCCAATTCCCGATTCAATGAGACTGCACTGTCTGCCGGCTAAGCTGAAATGGTAAAGGGTAAACCTTTCCAGAGTGGTTTTTCTATAGTCTCCCACCTCTTTCAGTAATGGTTTGATTTCTTCGGGCATGGCCGCAATCAGGCCGATTTTTTTACCTGGCATATCAGTCCCCGATCATTGAAATTCAGGAAATGTAGCAGAGAACGTTCATTTCTTCAACTAATCGTAATCAAGAAATTCAGTAGCCATGAGCCGGAGTCGTAATAAATAATCAGTTTGAATATCCTGCCCAACTGAACCTCTAATCTGGATTCTGTCAACCGGATTCCTGACGGTCCGCGGCTTGTTCGGGGGTAGTTCATCCTTGACAAAAGGGCCTCCTGCCTATATGTTAACAGGCTGTTTTGTATGCAAGAATCCCTTAACAGGAGTACCGGATGAAACCATTATTTTTGAACCCCCCGACTTACGAGGACTTTGACGGTGGTGCCGGTGCCAGGTACCAGGCGTCCCGGGAAGTCACCTCCTTCTGGTATCCGACCTGGCTCTGTTTTCCGGCCGGAATGATCGAAGGGAGTCGGGTCGTGGATGCGCCGGTGCAGAAGCTGACTCTGGACGATTGCCTGGAAATCGCGCAAGAGTACGATATGGTGGTCATGTATACCTCCACGCCGACGCTCCGCCTGGATATTGAGACCGCACGCAGGATCAAGGAAAGAAAGCCTTCGACCATTACTGTTTTTACCGGCCCCCATGTGACGGTCCTTCCCGAGGAGTCGTTAAACCTCGCCAACGGCGCAGTCGACGTTGTCTGCCGTGGTGAATTCGACTACACGGTTAAGGAACTCGCAGAGGGCATGTCGTGGGACGAAATTGACGGGATCAGTTTCGTCAAGGACGGCAGAGTAAACCACACCAAGGAACGATCTCCCATCGAGGACCTCGACGCACTGCCATTTGCCAGCCAGGTCTATTTTCGCGACCTGCCGATAAGCGAATATATAATTCCGCATTTTCTCCATCCGTATGTCTCCATCTATTCGAGCCGGGGCTGCCCTTCGAAATGTATCTACTGCCTGTGGCCACAGACGTTTTCCGGCAGGAAGATGCGCACGCGAAGCCCGGAAAATGTCTACCAGGAAGTAAAATGGATAGTCGATAATATCCCCGGTATCAGAGAGATATCGTTCGATGACGACACCTTCACCGCCGACCGGGAGCATGCCCGGGCAGTTGCGGAAAAGTTAAAACCGCTCGGCATCTCCTGGACCATCAACGCCAGGGCCAACTGCGACTATGAAACGCTGCGCATCATGAGAGACGGCGGGTTGCGGCATGTGGTGGTCGGGTTCGAGACCGGCAATGAGCAAATCCTGAAAAACATCAAGAAAGGTGTGACAAAGGCACAAGCCATCGAATTTACCCGCAACTGCAAAAAACTGGGACTGTCCGTCCATGGGGCTTTTGTCATGGGTCTCCCAGGCGAAACAAGAGAAAGCATCAGGGAAACGATCGAATTTGCACGCTGCCTCGACCTCAATTCCATCCAGGCTTCCCTTGCATCACCCTATCCGGGAACAGAGTTCTACGAGTTGTGTAAAAAGGAAGGATGGATCTCTTCCGAATCCTTTATTGATGAAACGGGGCATCAGACCTGCGTCATTAATTATCCGCACCTTTCCAGCAAAGAGATTTTCGATGCCGTGGAGGAATTTTACAACAAGTTCTATTTCCGTCCGAAATACATTTTCCGCAGTATCGTCAAAATGATCAGTAACGGCGAAGAACGCAAAAAGATGTTGAAGGAAGGCAGACAGTACCTGTCGTACATGAAAAAACGGAAACAGGCTCAGGCGTAGGCAGACCCACATTCTAATCTATCCAACATGAAGGAACTCATAATAAATGCCGATGATTTCGGCCTTTCCGAGGGGGCAAACCGCGCGATCGTGCGTGCATACCGCGACGGTATTCTCACCAGCGCCTCACTCATGGTCGGAGGGGGCGCCTTCAAACAGGCCGTTTCCCTTGCCCTGGAGAATCCGGGTTTGCAGGTGGGACTTCACCTGACGCTGGTGCAGGGCCGTTCCGCCATGCATCCAGGGGAAATCCCCGCGCTTGTCGACGGAGAAGGGAACTTCACCAACGACCCGGTCAGGGCGGGAATGCGCTATTTCTTCGACAAATCAATTAAATCAGAACTTTACCGGGAAATCGAAGCACAGATACGCGGATTCCGGCAGGCAGGCATCAACCTGTCCCACATCGACGGTCATTTGAACATCCACATGCATCCCGTGGTGTTTGACATACTGCTGGAACTGATGCCGAAGTACGGGATTGCCAGCTTCAGGCTAACAAGGGAAAACCTCCTGTCAAACCTGGCTGTAGACAGGCACAGGGTGCCGGGGAAAATGCTTGATGCTTTTATCTTTTCCTCTCTGGCACGCCGGTGCCGACGCCGGCTGGAAAAGCTCGGCATAACCTTCGCCGTGGAAGTAAAAGGCCTGCTCAATTCCGGCCGGATGACCGAGCAATACCTGCTTCAGGCGCTGGACGGCCTTACCGCGGGAACCACGGAAATCTATTTTCATCCGGGATGCCATCCCTGTGGCGAATTGCGCAGGCTGATGCCAAATTACCTGCATGAGCAGGAACTATCTGCGTTGACAAGCCCGAAGGTAAGGGAAAAGCTGGCTTCACTCGGCATCAGACTGAGAAACTACAGGGGAGAGGACAAGTTTTATGCTTAAGACGGTTATTGTAATGCTGCTGGCGGTAAGCGCCGGAACCGTTGGAGATATCTTGCTGACAAAAGGGATGAAGGAGCTCGGCGACATTTCTGCCATGAATCTGAGAGGAATGCTGAATGCCGCCCTGCAGGCCATGACCAGCCCAAAGCTTATTATCGGAACATCAATGCTTGCCGTGTTCTTTTTTCTCTGGCTCGCGGTCCTTTCCTGGGAGGACCTGTCGGTTGCCCTTCCCATGCAGGCTTTGAACTACGTGCTCGTGGCATTCCTTTCCCAGTATTTCCTTGGTGAGATAGTGACCCCCATGCGCTGGGTAGGGACCATTCTGGTGTGTATAGGGGTAATTCTGATTACGAAAAGCAGTGGTTCATAGGATCTATCAAGGGGTATCCATGTCAAAACCGGTCACTGTTGAAATATTCACCATCGGCAACGAAATACTCATCGGAGATATCCAGGACACGAATACCAACTGGCTGTGCAGGGAAATCAACGGCATGGGGGGGTATGTATCCCGGGCGACGGTTTTGCGCGACGAACTCGACGTCATCGCCGCCGAAATCCGTGCCGCGCTGGGGCGTGGCGCCGACATGATTTTTACATCCGGGGGGCTTGGACCTACTGCCGACGATCTGACGCTGGCTGCCGTTGCACGAGGTGTCGGCGTGAAGACGCATCCGCATGAACTGGCCCTGCAAATGGTCAGGGACCGCTATGATGAACTGACCGCCAGGGGAATCCTCTCCCAGGGGGGACTGAATCCGGCCCGGGAGAAAATGGCCTGGTTGCCCGAGGGGGCTGTCCCCTTGGAGAACCCGGTCGGAACGGCTCCCGGCGTTCTGTTGAAAGTGGGAAAGACCGGCATCATCAGCCTGCCCGGTGTTCCTTCTGAGCTGAAGGGGATCTTCAATAGTTCTCTCCAGCCTTTTCTGCGGGAGAAGCTTGGCGGCGGGTTGGCCCTTATGCGTACCATAACCGTGCACTGCAACGATGAATCGATCATGGAACCTGTCCTCAGCAGGGTGGTCAATGATCATCCCGGGGTGTACATCAAGTCACTGGCCAGGACCCTGGGAGAAACACCGGAACTGGATATATCGCTCACGGCGGTGGGTGCCGACCCCGGTTCCCTGGATGTGCTTCTCGCTGCGGCGTTAAAAGATCTCCGGGATGGATTAACGTCCATCGGGATTATGCACTGGGACAAAGGGCAGGAGTGAAAGATCGGTAGTCAGGTGTCGGGTGTCAGGTGTGAAATCTCAATACCGACTTTGTCGCCCAAATGGTTTACAACGCCACTGTAGTGCCATGTACGGCGCAGTGAGCAAATATAAATGGGAAAGCAGCCTTGATGGCTGCTTTTTGCTTATGGGGTAAACGTATACGCTTCACACCGATGCAATCAAAAAAAAATGCTTTATAATTCCGTGATATGGAACTATCTGAGAACGCATTAAGGGTGTTGAAAGCCAGGTACCTGCTGAAGGACGAAAACGGGGAGGTTATCGAATCTCCTACGGAGATGTTCAGACGTGTTGCACGTTCCATTGCCAAAATGGAGAAAGCGTATGGTGAAGACGCCCGTTACTGGGAAGAACAGTTCTATGACCTGATGTCTTCTCTGAGGTTCCTTCCGAATTCCCCGGCAATAATGAACGCCGGGAAATCCATCGGCCAACTTGCCGCATGTTTCGCCCTGCCAGTTGAAGATTCCATGCA
>DATEVI010000191.1:0-5233 GCA_035281865.1 Geobacteraceae bacterium
AGAACTTCGTAGCTTTTTATTTTGTCGAAAGGAAGCAGGTTGAGGATGGAAGGTTCAATTTCGAGATTGTACAGGTTCATCGAAGGAAAGCCGGACTGCTTGCCGAGATAATCGAGCAGATCGTCCATGTGGACATAACCCCTGTCGCGAAGTATCGAACCGAGTCTCCCGCCCGTCTGCGCCTGCACTTTCAGCGCCTGGTGCAATTGATTTTCATTTATGATCCGGGACGCGAGCAGGATGTCACCGATCTTTTGTTCACAAGCAACGCCATTCATAATGTCAACTCCCAAAGTGAAATGTAGCCTTCATTTGTCGAAAGAACCGGGCATTCTGCATCTTTTCAGGGGTTAAAAAAGCAAACGCCCCAACTTCAGGCCGAAGATGGGGCGTTTATCCAGGTATTTTCTTCGGTAACCCGGCTGTCCATCGAAATGGACCCTTGGGCTTTGCGTCGCCGGGTTACCCCGGGTTTACTATTATCGGAAAATCGTTTTGATTTTGGTTGTCTTATTAAGAAATATTATGCCGCATTCTACTTTTCTCAGTTCTCATGTCAACAAATTTAAAATTAATTATGGTTTATGTGCAGCTGCCAAAATCCTGAATCGGTAACAGCCATCGCTCCGGGAGCTGTCGGTCTGCCTGCCGTTGTTCCGGGATTCTGCGTCGACAGATTATTCATGAAAAAGTCTGCCGGTGTGTTCTCACTGGTACTGAACGTAAAGCGGTTTCGGGTTCAGTTTGAGCACCCCGGCCGGTGTCAACAGCGGGTCCCCCTTCTTGGTGTCGTTGTGATAGAAGAGCTTGAACCCGGTGAACTGGACCGGCTCGGCCACCACGTAATCCTTGTACGAGTCCCGCTTCAGCCAAGGTGCGCCCCAGCCATCCATGTGCATGACGATCTGCACCTCCGGGCGCAGGGCAATGTTCTTGTAGTTCGTTACGCCGTTTCTGGTGAACCTGTGTACCGTCAGCACCTTCGGGGGCAGATTGTATTTCCGCACCAGGTCCCTCAGGTACCCGGTGACGTAGTTCACATCGGCGGCGTCGTATGTGCCGATCTTTGTGCCCGGTAACTTCCGGCTCTTGATCAGGTTGAACTCGGGATCGATGCCCAGGTGCACGTCCGGATTCTTAAGGAGCCACTCGAAGCGGGGAAGGATGGTCCGGATGTCGTCATGCCCGGTCTGGATGTCGATGAAAAGAAGGGCATTCGCTTCCTTGGCCCATCCGTAAACCTGGTTCACGACGGTGTCCGGCATGATCATCCGGTACTTGCCGGCCTTTCCGGGCTCTCCCTGCGCCACGACCGCGATCAGGTGCAGGGCGGGTTGCACCGGGCGCATGGGGTCCGCTTTCTCCCACTTGGCTGCCTCCTGCTTCAGTCGGCGCAGCATGTCGTCCTTTTTGTACTCTCCCAGCGCCCCCATTCGTTTGGAGAGCGGATTTCCGTAGTATGCCACGATGCGCTTTTGCGGCAGAATCGAGCCGGGCAACGCCGACGGACACTTCACCGGCCAACCACGCTGCTTCGCAAATTCGGGATCTTCGCCCGCATTATATTTTATCTTGGCGGTGGTAGTCTTGGCGGCCGAACCGCTCTTCGCCCCGGTTGCCGCTGAAGGAGCCTTGTCGTCGCAGCGGGTTGCAGTGCTGTTCGGATTAAAGCTCGTCGCTGCGGGAGTCGCAGGAGCTGCCGTGCTGTAGTTGGCGGCTTTGGCCGTCGAACTTTTGGTGTTTCCGGCCTGCGCCTTCTCGTCCGTACAGCCTACGAGGGATGTCAGCAGCAATAGGGTAACCGGCACGAAGAATGGGAACTTTCTGTTGGTCATGGTAATACGCTCCTGTTTCAAGAATGACTCCATTGAAGTGCGGCATTGCTCCGGTACATTTACTCCCTCATGACGCGTTCGCAATATCTCAGCTGTATGAAGGAAAGGCCGGGTGAGTGCCGCATGATGTTGATTCGGCCTGGTTGAGGCGAATTTTAATGAGTTGATGATGGCGCTGAAAGGACCACAAAGTCCGCTGCAGAAGAGTGGCAAGCATCGTTCATGGTACTTTACCACGGATTCAAGTGACAAAATAGAAACAGAAGAAATATACCCACGTCACAAGCTGCCTCTTTTTACCATTTTCGGTGTACCTGGGCAAGAGGAAAAAAGACGGAATTTTATATAACATCAGCTGCAATAAAATACCAGTCCAATGTCCATCCGGAAAGCATCTGTCTGGAGTTGCGTTGGGTTTCCGGATGAAATCCAGACAACGTGTTTTTCGCCGCTCTCGTCTCTTGTTGCGATGAATCCCATGTCCCGGATGGCGCATAACTCCATATGGTATACTTTCGTGGAGGCAAATTCCCGCGGGAGGTGGATTGTGAAAATATCAATCATGTTCATCCTTGCCCTGCTGGCGCTGGTCGGCGCGGCCGAGGCGAAGGTCGTGACGAAGACTGTGGAATATCGCCAGGGGGATACGGTTCTGGAGGGTTACCTGGCGTATGACGATGCGGTCAAAGGGAAGCGCCCCGGCGTGCTCGTTGTGCACGAATGGACCGGGCTCGGGTCCTACGTGAAAAAGCGGGTGGAGCAGCTGGCGCGCATGGGATATGTTGCTTTAGGCGCTGATATCTACGGCAAGGGCGTGAGGCCGAAAGGACAGGAAGCGGCAGGCAGGGAAGCGGGCAAGTACAAAAATGACCGGCAGTTGCTGCGGGCACACGTCAGGGCGGGGCTCTATGAGCTGCGCAGGCAACCGATGGTCGATGCCGGGCGGCTCGCCGCCATCGGCTACTGCTTCGGAGGGACGGCCGTGCTGGAACTGGCCAGAAGCGGCGCCGATGTGCGGGGGATGGTGAGCTTCCACGGCGGGCTCGATACGCCAAATCCTGAGGATGGGAAAAACATTCGTGCGAAGATACTAGTTCTCCATGGTGCCGATGATCCTTACGTTCCCCCGCAACAGGTGGCGGCGTTCCAGGAGGAGATGCGCAAGGGGGGCGTCGATTGGCAGATGGTGACGTACGGCGGCGCTGTGCACAGTTTCACCAACCCCGATGCGGGGAATGATCCGGCAAAGGGCGCGGCTTACAACGAAAAGGCCGACCGGCGCTCGTGGGAGGCAATGAAGCAGTTCTTTGCCGAGATATTCGGTAAATGATGAGGCGAGGGATCTTCTCCCCGGAGGGTTGGCAGGATTAGGATTTATGGTTGTCCTGCCGGGCGGCCGGAGATATCATGGATAGTGTCAGTTTACTTTTGAGATCGAGGAGGAGAAGGCTTTGCGCCTGTGACCGATGATGATTTTCCTTGCCGATATCGAACGTGTCCTTGCCGGACGCGAACCTGAGCTGTTTTCCGAACATTCCGGCATCCATGCCGCAGTGGCGCTGGTTCTTCGTGAAGAACCCACCGGTCTGCAGGTTCTGTTGATCGAGCGGGCTTCCCACGAGAACGACCCCTGGTCGGGCAATGTCTGTTTTCCCGGCGGCAAGGTGGAAAATGGTGACGGGGACGCCAGGGTCGCGGCTGAGCGTGAAACGCTGGAAGAAGTCGGACTTGACCTCACTCAGGCCCTTTATCTGGGCCGCCTATCCGACATCTCGGGCGCCTTCAGGCCGATCCGGGTTTCGTGTTTCGTGTACGGCATCAGGCGCGTCGGCACCTTACGCCTGAA
This sequence comes from Geobacteraceae bacterium, assembly GCA_035281865.1. Taxonomy (GTDB): domain Bacteria; phylum Desulfobacterota; class Desulfuromonadia; order Geobacterales; family Geobacteraceae; genus CAIWTU01. Next base: position 3,682 of record DATEVI010000191.1, read on the forward strand.
CTATGAAGTGAGTGATGCCTTCTGGGTTCCGCTGACGGAACTCTTCGACCCCGCGCGGCACTGTGAGGCCACGGTACACTTTGCAGGACGGACGCTGACAAGTCCCGCCATTCGCCTGCCGCAAGACGGAAAACCGGTCCTCTGGGGACTGACTTACCGGATGGTCGAGCAGTTGCTGGAACTCATCGGGAAACGGTTATAGACCGGCCGGGATAGTTGGATGCTGTTCCGCGACATCGGCTTCCGTGACAGGAGAACAGGCGTCGTAAGCGCTCTGCGCGTTCAATTTCAGGTCGAGCAGGTGGCGGGGATGTACGTTGGAAAGCGCCGTCAGAAGGCTTCTCTTTACGGAAGGGTTTTCCTTCTCCAATTCGGCAAGGAGGGATTTCATTTTTTTCCTCTGCATGTCGGCCACACCGCAGACCGGGCAGCGGCAGCAGACAACCGGAAAATTGTTGGTTGCTGAAAAACTTATGATGTCCCTTTCCTCCACATAGACGAGTGGTCTGATGACGGTGGTATGACCGTTATCGGCAAGCATGCCGGCCGACATCGCCTTCAGGGAGCCTACGAAAAACTGGTTCAGGAGCAGGGTCTCCACGAAATCGTCCATATGGTGCCCCAGGGCCAGCTTGTTGCAACCGAATTTCTGGGCCAGTGTATAAAGCACGCCCCTTTTCAGCCTTGCGCAGATGGAGCAGTAGGAGGAGCCCGGGCGGCGCTTTTCCTTGATGATTTCGTAATGGGTCGTCTTCTCCATATGGTATGCGAAACCGTGATCCCTGAGGTGACGTTCGATTATGTCGGTTTGGTAACCCGGGTAACCTGAATCGATATTGATGGCGAACAGTTCATATCTGATAGGAGCCCTCTTCCTCAAAGTTTCCAGTAGGTGCAGCAACGCGTAGGAATCCTTGCCCCCGGAAACCGCCACGGCAATCCGGTCCCCTTCCTTTATCAGTGAAAAGTCGGCGATTGCCCTGCCGACGGCATTTTTTACCCTTTTGTACAACTTGTCTTCGATGAGTGACACGGTAACTCCCTTTTCGTGTGAACGCGGAACAATTCCGCTTCGTGTCAACAAGGGTAGCGGAAATGTCGAAGGCAAGTCAAGCACTTGAGCATGTCATCTTGAAGTCGGCAGGCGGCCTTGCTCCACGTCCCATGATTTATTGACAAATAAGGGTGGCTGCCATATTCTGCACAAGCCGTTGTTTTCCAGAGTGCATCAGATTTGAGATGGGCTGAATAAAATCATTCGGAGGGGTTATGAAAAAGGTATTGTTGACCGTTCCTCTTATCCTGCTGGCCGGTTGCGCCGGTGTTATCGGGAAACCGAGCCCGGTGGTCGAGGTTGGTGAGAGGGACATGGTCAAGGATTGCGAGCTTTTAACAACCTTCACGCAGCCTGCGGGCTATTGGATGATGGGTGTCCCGTATACCGGTTGCTACAAATATGATGCCCTGCAAAGAGCCGAAAAGGTGGGTGCCACCCACGTACTGTGGAGGCAAGATCTCGACGGGATCCAGTCCACCGGAATTCTGTACGCCT
>DATEVI010000192.1:0-3119 GCA_035281865.1 Geobacteraceae bacterium
GTCGGACCTTCCCCGCAATTTCCGAGGCAGGCGCAGGGAACAAGGGTAAACATCCCGTCTTCCGTGGTGCCACCGGCTTCCACGCCGAGACGCCTTTTCAGGTGCTCCATAATCCCGTCACAGCCCACACTCCAGCATGAAATGGAGTCACACACTTGGATCACCCGCTTCCCGACCGGTTGTCGGTAGATCATTTCATAAAAGGTAGCCAGTTCGTCCACCTGAAGCGGAGACAGACCCAGTATTTCAGCGGCCTCATCCACCGCCTCATCGGTCAGCCAGCCGTAATGCTGCTGCAATTCCTTCATGACGTCCACCGCGGCCTCGCGGGGCGTAACGGCTGAAGCAACCTTGTCGAGCAGCTCTTTTTTCAGCGATTCAGGGATCATTCTTTCTCACCTATCCAAATCCGCCAAAACAAAATCTATCGACCCCAGTATCGCCAGCAGGTCCGCCAACAGCCGCCCCTTGCTCATCAACGGCAGAACCTGGATGTGCGGAAAGCTGGGTGTCCTGATCCGCATTCGGTAGGGGACGTTGATACCGTCGGAGACCACGAAATAGCCGTTTTCCCCTTTGGGCGCCTCGATGGCCGTGTAGCATTCTCCGCGCGGCGGAGCCATCCCCCTGGTGGAATTGATAAAGTGATGGATCAGCGACTCGATGTCCTGCAGCGTGTCCCGTTTCTGCGGCAGGACATAACGGTAGTCGTCCGTTATCCACCGCCCGCCGGGCATATCTTTCATTGCCTGTTCAACAATTCGCAACGATTGTTTCATTTCCTCGATGCGGACCAGGTAGCGGGCGTAACAGTCCCCCCCCTCGGCAACCGCGATCTCGAAATCAAAAGCATCATAGCCGCTGTAAGGCATCTTTTTCCGCAGGTCCCAGGCAAAACCGCACGCCCTCAGGTTCGGTCCGCTGATTCCCCAGTCCATGGCATCGGTCAGGGACAACCGTCCCACCCCCTTGAGTCGCGCCTTCAGGATCGGGTTTTCGTTGAGAAGGTCCTCGTATTCCCTCAGACGGGGCGGAAACCATTGGAGAAACGCCTTTACCGGGTCCTGCCATCCCTCGGGAAGGTCATCCGCCACTCCCCCTATCCTGAACCATGCCGGATGCATTCGTCCGCCGGTTATCATTTCAATGATGTCGAATATCTTTTCCCGGTCGGTAAATGTGTAGAATACCGGAGTCATGCCCCCCACATCGGCGACAAATGTCCCGAGCCAGACAAGATGACTGGCAATGCGGAACAGTTCGGCAAGCATCACCCTGGCGTACACCGCGCGGTCGGGAATTTTGATGCCGCACAGCCGTTCAACGGAATTCACATAGGCGAGGTTGTTCTGCACCCCGGCCAGGTAGTCGATCCTGTCGGTATAGGGGAGAAACTGGTGCCAGGACTGGCGTTCTCCGATTTTTTCCGCCCCGCGGTGGTGGTAGCCGATGTCGGCGTCCAGATCGACGATCTCCTCGCCGTCCAGTTTCAGGATCAGGCGAAGAATTCCGTGGGTACCAGGATGCTGCGGCCCGAGATTCAGGATCAGGGTATCCTCGTCAATACGGTCGAAATACTTGCCCGCATCCAGTGGACTGTGCCGGCGGGCATCATCCGTTGTATAGGGAGGCATTTCAGTGGCCCGGAACGGGTGGTCCTTCCGCAGGGGATGCCCTTCCCAGTCGTGCGGCATCAGGATGCGGCGCAGGTCGGAATGCCCGGTAAAACCGATACCGAACATGTCAAACACCTCGCGTTCGTACCATGAGGCGGAAGGCCAGACATTAGTTACGGTAGGCAACTGTGGAGAGGCGCCTTCCAGTTCGGTCTTGATCCGGATGTGTCCGGGCACATCGAAGGAGAGAAGGTGGTAATACACACTGAAATCCAGGTAGTTGCCTCTCTCACGGCGGCATGACTCGTCGACCGCCGTGATGTCGTCAAGTCTCTTGAAGGATATGTTATTGCGGTTTTTCAGATAGGCAAGGACTTCCGGAACGAGCCCCGGCGGAACCCGATAGGTCGGCATGTCGGTCGCGGCCGGGTCGACGGTCACGCCGGCGCCGAATACCGCTTCAAGCTCTCCCTCAAGACCGAAAGAAGGAAAAGGATGTTTCGGAGCAGGAGGACGCCACATTTCATCGGAGCGGGACATCCGGAACTTCGGGTGAGTGACCGAAGTTCCCCGGATCTGAATCCCTTCCATTCCAGGCCCGCGGGTATCACGGGACTTTGTTACTCCGTCGATAAGCACCGGGGCCGTTGTCCCCTGTACGCCACCGGTCATGTGAAGTACCGACCGGGCCGGACGCTCATTGCGCCTTATTTTTTCCTGGAGCATGATCAGGCCTTGAAGAAATGCCTCCGGCCTCGGCGGGCAGCCCGGAACGTAGACGTCCACAGGCAGTATCTGGTTTACGCCCTGGACCACACTATACACGTCATACATTCCGCCGGAATTGGCGCAACTCCCCATGGAGATTACCCATTTTGGCTCCGCCATCTGCTCATAGAGCGTTAGGATGCAGGGTGCCATCTTCTTGAAGACCGTACCCGCAATTACCATCAGGTCGGCCTCGCGGGGAGATCCGCGCAGCACTTCCGCGCCGAAGCGGGAAATGTCGTGGCGGGAAGTGAACGCGGTCATCATCTCCACGAAACAGCAGGAGAGACCGAAAAACATCGGCCACAGGGAGTTCGCCCGCCCCCAGTTGATAAGGTCGTCGAGACGGGTCAGCAGTATATTTGAGGGATATTCCTCATTTGGAATAACTGATTCGATATCTATTTCTCCCGGCGGAGCCGTCTGGAATCAACGTTTCACACGTTCATTCATCTTGGGGACGGCCCCCAGTCGAGTCCCCCTTTTTTCCAGAGCCAGCAAAGCCCAAGAAGAAGGACCAGTATGAATACTGAGATATGGAACAGGCCGATTATACCGAGGATGTCCCAGGCAACGGCCCAAACGAATATGAAGACGGCCTCGACATCAAAAACAATAAAAAAAATGGCCACAAGATAGAATGGGACCGGATACGAGAGCCTGGCCGACCCGGTGGGTATTATACCGGATTCATAGGCACTCTCCTTGACGGCATTACTCCTCTTCTCACCGATC
>DATEVI010000193.1:0-3432 GCA_035281865.1 Geobacteraceae bacterium
GCGGCGGTCTACGGGGCATCGGAAGGCCTGGATGTCTTAATGCTGGAAACCAATGCGCCCGGAGGACGGGCGGGCTCGAGTCCCAGAATCGAGAACTACCTTGGCTTTCCCAACGGCATCTCAGGCCAGGAGCTCGCGGCACGGGCCTACACCCAGGCGCTGAAGTTCGGCGCCCAGTTGCTCATTGCGAAATCGGCAATCCGGCTGCTATGCGATCGGAAGCCATACGCCATAGAACTGGACGATGTTTCGCAGGTACGGGCGCACAGCGTGATCATTGCGACCGGCGCCCAATACCTGAAACTTCCCCTTGAGAACTTGTCACAGTTCGAAGGTGTAGGTGTGTACTACGCCGCGACTTTCATCGAAGCCCAACTGTGCGGAACGAAGAAGTGATTGTAGTGGGTGGCGCTAATTCCGCGGGTCAGGCGGCCGTGTTTCTGGCGCGCACCGTCAAGCGCGTGCACGTCCTGATCCGCTCGGGTAGCTTTGCCAAGACCATGTCGCGCTATCTCATCAGGCGCATAGAAGACAATCCCGCTATCGTAGTGCGCAGGCATACCGAAATCATCGAGCTTGAAGGGGGCGATCATCTTGAGCGTGTTCGCTGGCGTGACAATAAATCGGGAGAGATAGAAACCCACGATATCAGGCATATCTTCCTCATGCTCGGTGCCATACCGAACACACAGTGGCTGAACGGTTGTGTCGTGCTCAACGAGAACGGGTTCATAAAAACAGGGCCGGATCTGTCACAAAATGATTTAACCGTTGCGCAATGGCCGCTTGCCAGAAGACCCTATTTCCTCGAAACGAGCATACCTAAAGTGTTTGCCGTCGGCGACGTCAGGGCGGGGAATCCTAAGCGTGTCGCTGCGGCAGTCGGGGAGGGGTCGAACGCAGTTTTATTCATTCATCGGGTGTTGGACGAATAAAGGAAAGAACGGGTACAGGATTGAGGTTGACGCAGACATCCACTCGAAAAAAGCATATGAGTGGGAAGGGAGGCAGGCAATGGCATGCCCACATCTTGAAGATGTAAAGATAACACCGCCGAGAACTAATGGCTGCGAAGAATGTCTGAAGACGGGCGATTCATGGGTACATTTGCGCCTCTGCGAAACCTGCGGGCACGTGGGGTGCTGCAACGATTCAAAAAATAAACATGCCACCGCGCACTTTCATGCCACCGGTCACCCGGTGATCAGGTCGTTCCAGCCGGGCGAAACCTGGCGTTATTGCTATATCGATGATCAGATGTCTGAATCCTGATGAATTCAGAAGGTTACAAATAGCGAGGAGACACTTTAAGAAGAGAAGAAGGTGAGGCGTTTCATCGTCGGCTCTGAGAAGGAGGGTGGCTTCACCCCTGTTCGCCATCATATCGAAATCTGCTCTTCCCAGTGCCCAGCTCCATCCGCGCTGGGGAGCCAATCTTTCAAGGCCATATCCGAAAAGGGTATGGCCTTTTTCATTAGCAGGAACAAGTTCAGATTTCCTCTGAAATGCCGTCAAAAGTTCGAAGTTCGTTTACGACGAGGAGCCAAGCGTTACGCTCAGCAAAATCTTTTTTGAGCTTGGTTTAGATGGATCTATGGGCGGAAACTCCCATAGATCCATTTTAATTTTCCCTGTTTTGTTCCCATCCGCATCGGTTCCCGCTTCCTCATAATAGACAACCTTTTTGATAAGAAGATGCAGCAGGTCGTATTTTTCGTCCGTGGTGAGATGATCGTAAACGTCCTTGAAGACCTTGAAATTGTGTCGATAAGGTTCTTGGCTTTTTTGTCCTCCTGGGTAATCATGTCCTGGATTGTCTTCTTCCTGGTTGCAAGCTCTTTTGCCCGAATCCGTTGGTCCCTCAACTGGACTTTAGAAATATTTTGACAAATCCTCAAAGAAATGTACAATGCATAAAAATTGTTTGAGAGATAGACGATAATACTTAACCACTCGCGAGGGTGGGGCGGAAAGCCTAAAGGGTCTTTAATAGACAGCCGGGATGCCGAAATATCACAAAGATATTCAGCCCCGGCTGTGTTGTTTTCTGACCTGAATATTTGTCATCTCTCAACAAGGAGATAGCCGATAATACTAAACCATTCGCGAGAATGGGGCGGAAAGCCTAAAGGGTCTCACTGAGATTGCCGGGTTGCCGAAATGTCACCTTATCTTCGGTCCCGGCTTTTCTGTGTCCGGACACGGAAATTTTAATTTTCATTATTGAGAAAGGTACCCTATTTTATCCATGTGCCGAATCGTTGACCTGTCACTCTTATCCAATTGGCTTCGTCTTATAGCTCTATGTATATTCATCTTATCTCTCAATGGATGTGCTGTTATGAAAAGTGTTCAGGAGAAATCCCGGCTTTTTCCAGGCCACCCTGAAAAGGAGATCGAACGAAATAAGTTTTCGGTTGCAAAAGGAGATGACGTCATTGGCCGGTTGGCAGTCATCAGGCTTGAAAAGGGGGATACGCTACCGGATATTGCAAGACACTTCAGTTTGGGGATCAATGCAATCAGTGCAGCTAATCCAGGGATAGATGTATGGGTGCCTGAGGCCGGAAAGCGTATCACGTTGCCTCTGAGTTTTATCCTGCCGGACGCTCCCAGAAAAGGCATCGTGGTCAATCTGGCCACCATGAGGCTCTTTAAGTTCAAAGGGGAAAGCAAATCACAGGTGGTGTCGACCTACCCGGTCGGTGTCGGCACCGAAGAGCGACCTACGCCCACAGGTCAAGCGCGGGTGGCGCGCAAGGTAACCCGGCCGACCTGGCATGTGCCTGCTTCAATTGCCGCGGACCATCGAAAAAAAGGAGATATTCTACCCGCGGAAGTTCCGCCGGGACCTGAAAATCCCCTGGGAGAATACGCTCTCTATTTAAGTAAATCGGGTTATTTGATCCATGGTACCAATAAACCGGCCAGCATTGGACTTGAAGCAACCAATGGCTGCTTGAGACTCTATCCGGAAAACATTGAGATGCTCTACAAGGACACTCCAGTCAATACACCTGTACTCATCATCAACCAGCCGTATCTCATAGGTCAACGTGATGGATTACTTTACATGGAAGCTCACACGCCTCTGGAAGGCTCGGGCGCTATTGAGCTTGAGAAGATATATGCAAAATTGAGAAATATCGAAAAGAAATCGGCGCGCACGGTTGACTGGAAAAAAGTCAAGGAGGTGCAGACCGAGGCCCGAGGAATTCCTGTTCGCATCTTCGAGATGAGTCAAGGAAGTGAAAAAGAGGCTGCGGAACCCATAAAAGTCGAGCACCCGGCCACATTGTACGGCCGCCCGGAAATACCGGAACTGAAGCTGGAGGGGTGGTATGTTTTGGCTGCCGATGTGCGTGACGAGATCGATGCTCAAAGGATTGCCGCCATTATCAACCACCAGGGGCCGCAAATCCCGGCGAGGGT
>DATEVI010000194.1:0-2048 GCA_035281865.1 Geobacteraceae bacterium
GGGGATGCATGGTTCGCGTCGCTTTCATCCACTGCCAGATGACAGTATATGCCGGCCAGGAAAGAGAAATCTCCCGTTTCAAGGAAATATTCGAAAAGCTCGAACAGATTGCGTCCCATTGCTTCAACCGGGCAATCATCGGACGGGGCCTGCATTATCTCGAGAATTACCCTGCAGAACTGGGTTTCCACGAAATGGCTGAGCAATGTCTGGCGCTCTTCTTCGATTTCCTCCAATTCCGGCATCGATATCCCGTTCATGGAGGTTATGGCGCGTAGCGTTTGCTGGTAGGCAAGCGGCACAAACTCGTCGCGTTCCTCTTCCCGAAAAATGATGCGCAATTTTTGACCCAGGTGCTCGTATTCCTTTTCGCTTATCAGGGTGGAGGTAGTTTTTCCGTCCCTTTCCGCCGCGGCATCTTTCGACAAGCGCTGCAGGAGACTAATGGTGACGGGCGGTGTGTATGACGTGCGGGAGTTAATATCCGCAAGCGCCTCCAGAATTATGTCGTCCGGAAACCTTGCCAGCATCTCTTCGGTTATGTTCCGGTTTGTCCCGGCACAGGTAAACACTCCGTTCAGAAATTGCCTTCTCAGTTCAGGGTTCAACCTGCTTACGAATTTACTCAGTTTTTCGATCGAATCGCCGAGGTACCTGCTTTCAGATTCCACATTATCCAAGTCCCCCATGAACGAAGCTATGACGGTTGCATAGCTTTCCTCCCTGAGTTCCGATCCGTTGACGATCTCGGCCAGAGCCCCCGGATCCAGTACATTAGCGAAGGTAGTATGATTTCCGTTCGGGTCCAGCGTTCCATCCAGAAGGCCATGGACGAAATGTTCCCAAATCGCGGATGCATCGTGCTTCCTCAGATTCCTTTCCGCGGCAACTATTCGCTCCTCTTCCGTTGTCCTGAAGTACCCGTAATTGACGGCTCTCGGCACGATATTGCGGATGTCGGCGTTGCTGACCACCTGCTCAATCCCTCCGTTTTCCCGTAGGTATTCCCGCTTGCGCGACATGATTTCGTTGAAACGCAGAAGTTCTTCCGAAGTGATGTTTTTGTGGATGGTAATGGCGGCTATGTCGCGGTCGAACAGAACCCTGGCGAGATTGCGGTATACGGGGTTTTTCGGGTCCAGGAGCGCATACCCGACCATCAAGGTGTCACGGGCAACTCCCACGGTGATTTCTTCCCGGAATTCGAGAAGTTCCGCCAGATGGCGCAGCACTTTGCCTATGGATGCGGTAATTATGGGGTGATTAGGTGGGTGGGAATTAACCAGGCGCAGGGAAATGTTGAACTCTATGATGAAATTCGAAAGAACCCGCGTATCAAGATTCAGTTCACCATGTGAAATGCCGATATTCTCCAACCGTAGTATCCTTGCGCGCCGGAAGCCGGGTCGCTGTTTTTCTATGAGGAAACAAGAGAGTCTCAATGGTGTGACGACAGGAGATTCTATTACCACAACAGAGCTGTCATATAAAGGCAATTGTGTCGGGCGGCTGTGTCCCTTTCGGCACGGCCGACAACCCTTGACTCAAATCTTTTCTGGTATACTTGCATTAACCCGTAATAATCCGCCGATTGTGATTAAGGGAGCTGCCGTGTTGCATAAGGATTTCCTTCAGCGGAACCGGTAAATTCCATCGTGGCAAGCTCAATTGATGTTCATGGTATCAGCATATTTGGGACTGGAAGAAGATGTCAGGTTTCGGCATGCAAAGACCTTAGCGGGAGGACGATGATGAACAAAGCTGCTGAGAGAAAGCGTTTGTTGGAAGCACAGGATGCGGGCATCCCATGGAAGAAATGGGGGCCCTACCTGAGTGAACGGCAATGGGGAACCGTCCGGGAGGACTACAGCGAGAGCGGCGACGCCTGGGGCTACTTCACCCACGACCAGGCCAGGTCCCGTGCCTATCGATGGGGGGAGGACGGCATTGCCGGAATCAGCGACAACCACCAGGTTCTCTGCTTCAGCCTGGCCATCAGGAACGGCCGGGATCCGATCCTCAAGGAACGGCTTTTCGGTCTCACCAAC
>DATEVI010000195.1:0-3929 GCA_035281865.1 Geobacteraceae bacterium
CAATCTGCCGATCAAAGACCACAGGTCTTCCGTGTATACCGTGGCAGAAGTTTCGACGCTATCGGAGTATTTCGACGGAATGAACAGTTCTGAATCGGCGATACCTCTTCTGAGGCGCTCGCCGAGGTGGGCACCATTAACGGTTATGGCGATGATTGCAATTTTCAGTTCTATTTCCTCGTCGGGTTGAAATTGCAGGGTAGGGGCAAAGCAAGCGTCCCACCTGCTTCGCCCTACAATTCACCGATTATGCAAGGGCGAAGCAGATACACCTTGCTTCGCCCCTACGAGTTTCGCATTGTCAACGGTCTGTCAGGTGACAATTCCCTTCCGGCTGCCATGGCTGAATTCCTTGTCATAAAGGCGCGACTTCGCCTTGATGCCTTCCTTTCGCGCCTTCAGAACATCACCGACAAGGATGATCGCCTGTTTGCCGATTTCGGCATCCTTTACCAGGTCGGCGATATTCGCCAGCGTCCCCTCGATGATACGCTCATCCGGCCAGGAGGCGCGAAAGACCACGGCTGTGGGCGTTTCCGGTGTGTAGGCTCCCCGCAGGAGTTCCTCCCTCACACGGTCAATCATCGAAACGGAAAGATAGATGACCAGGGTCGCGCCGATTTTGGCGATTTCTCCAAGGGATTCCCGTTCCGGTACCGGGGTCCTCCCCTCCAGGCGGGTGAAGACCACTGTCTGGGAAACTTCCGGCAGAGTCAGTTCCTGCCTGAGAGCCGCTGCGGCGGCAAAGGCGCTGGTGACGCCCGGTACTACCTCGTAATCGATGCCGAGCCGATCCAGTTCCGCCATCTGCTCCTGTATTGCGCCATAGATGGAAGGGTCGCCGGTGTGCAGCCTCGCTACTTTTTTGCCGACGAGCACTGCTTCGGCTATGACTGAAGTCGTTTCTTCGAGGGTCATGGATGAAGAATCATAGACCTCGGCATTTGCACCGTATTCCTGAACCAGCCGCCGGTCCACCAGGCTTCCTGCGTAGATGATGACGTCCGACTTCGTGAGAAGCCGGGCGCCTTTAACTGTAATCAGCTCAGGGTCGCCGGGACCCGCGCCGATGAAATAGATTTTCGACAAGGAAAACCTCCAAGAACCGAACGGTTTTACTTTTTAACAATCAGCAGCGACAGGTAATCCAGCTTTTTCCCCAGTAAAGTTTCCAGGTCAAAAACCACCTCTTGTTCCGCTGAACCGACCCGGCGGATGAAGGCCGCCTTTTTCTCCAGCCCCAGTTCCTGCAGCAGGGCATAGACTCTGTCGAATACGCGGTTCACCTTCATGAGCACGATGGTATCGAAGTCGAGGAGAACGTGGCGGAGCTCTTTTTCCTCGAAGGCGGCGGGAATGACGGCAAGGCGTTCTGAAGCCGCGGCAAGCGGCACTCCCGACGCTATCGCCGCGGCGTTGATGCTGGTGATACCCGGTACGACCTCGACCGGCACATCCGGGTATTTTTCCCGCAGGATGCGGTACATGTAGAGGAAGGTGGAATAGAGAAAGGGGTCGCCGATGGTGATGAAAGCTACATCTTTTCCATTGCGGACGAGGGCCGCGGCTTGCAGGGCGGCGTCCTCCCAGAAAGGCTCCAATCCTTCCTGGTTTTTCCGCATGGGAAAGGTCTGCACGATGACTTCCTGCCTGGAGCGGTCGATGAATGTTTCAACGATTGAAAGGGCGTAACTGGAATCGGTCGGGTTGGCGGAGGGGGCGCAGATTACCGGGACCTCGCGAAGGATGCGCTCCGCCTTGCGGGTCAGGAGTTCGGGGTCTCCCGGGCCGACACCGACGGCGTAAATTCTTGCCATTATTCCCCGCCTCTGCGGGCCGCAATTACGTAAACCGGGTTGTGCGCCTCGAACATCTTGTATTCGGTCAGCCCGCGGGTTTTGGCCACATTGACGCATACGACCTCGACCGCGAAGCCGTGATCCTCGAGAAATTCCACCGCCTTGGTAAGGGTATCCAGCGTAACCGCGTTCAATACAATAACCCCTTCGGGTTTCAGACGGCGGTCGACGGAGTCGATTATATCCTCCAGCATGCCGCTGGATCCTCCGATGAATACCCGGTCGGGGTCCGGAAGGTCGTCGAGTCCTTCCGGGGCGAGGGCCTCCACAAGCATGACGTTCCTTGCGGCAAATTTCTTCAGATTGTCACGAATGAAGGAGAGGTACTGGGGGTTCTTCTCCAGGGCAAAAATCTTGCCGTTGGGCATCAGGTTCCCTGCCTCGATGGACACGGAACCGCTGCCGGCGCCGATATCCCACAAAACGAGGTCGTTCTGCAGCTGGAGCTTCGCCAGGGTGACCGCCCGCACTTCCTGCTTGGTGATCAGTTTTTTTGCCGTGTGGAATTCGTCGTCGTCTATGCCCATGACCGGGTAATTTTCCAGGGTCGGTTCCCAGGCCTTTATCATGATGAGTATATTCAAGGGCGATGCGGGCAGATCGACAAGCCCCTTGACGTCCGTCCTGGTGAACTTTTCCGTCGGCAGGCCAAGGTCCTCACATAGGTACACTTCGTATCCTTCCGCGCCACGTTTTATCAGTTCCTTGGCCAGGACGGAGGGGGTATTCACATCATCGGTCAATACGGCAACCTTGTCGGCCGCTATGATCCTGTCGATGGCGTTTTTCAGCCCCCGGCCGTGAACGGAGACGAAAATCGAATCGTCCCAGGGTTCCCTGATCCGGGCGAAGGCGTACTGGACGCTTGTCACATTGGGAAAAATCTCGATGCGGTCCTTGGCAAGGTTGCGCAGGAGGAAACGGGCGATGCCGAAAAAGTTGGGATCGCCGGAGCTGAGTATGACGGTCTGTTTTTCCGTGGACTTGAGGAAATCCAGCAATATGGAGAGGTCTCCGAAGGTCTGTTTTTCCCCCTTGAAATCGGGAAAAATGTCCAGGTGCCGCTGATGACCGATCAGCAGTTCAGCCTTGTCGATCACCTCGAGTGCTTTGGCTCCGAATCCTTCCCAGCCTTCGATGCCGGCGCCAACCAGGTAAATTTTGTGTTGAGGCATGACCAATCTCCCTTGCGGATTTGATGTCGCGTAATGCATGTGCTTACCATATACATTTTATCGCGAATTCGGACCGTAATATAGCACTTCTCCCCCGTACCCCGCCAGAAAAACCTTTACGCTGAGACCCGGCGCCAGCCGACCCGCAAATACCGCTGCCCTGACGCATACCAGGGAAATCAGCTCCGGGTCTTTTCCGGAAGCTTCGAGGATTTCACGGGCAGTGCCTGCTTGTAAGACGTAAGATGTGAGATGTGAGACGTGGGGGGAGGTTTTGAGCCAGTCTGCCAGGGTCCGCAAGTCAAGTCGGGAAGAGGAGACGTGGGTTTGTTCGTGTTCGCAGGCGATCTTGAGGAGTTTGGCGAACTGTCCCGCGAGCACGAGGCTTTTCACCCCTTTCCGCGCACAGGCTTGTACGGCAAAGCCCACATGGTCGCCCATCATGATATAAGCTTCTTCCGGATAGTCAAAGAATCGTTGCGCCGCCTGCTCGCTGGTTCTGCCTGTGGACAATACCAGCGTCGAACATCCGCATGCCAGGGCAACGTCGATGGCCGCCTCGATGGTATCGGTCCACGCCTGCGCGGAGATCGGCTTCACAATACCCGTCGTACCGAGGATGGAAAGGCCGCCGATGATGCCGAGCCGGGCGTTGAGGGTTTTTTTCGCCAGTTCCTCGCCGTTGGGAATGCTGATGAGGACTAGAGGACAGCGGACAGTGGACAGTGGACAGTCAGAGGCAAAAACATCGTTTACCGCTTCAGTAATCATCTTGCGGGGGACCGGGTTGATTGCCCATTCGCCTACCGGCACGGCGAGGCCCGGCTTGGTCACCCGGCCGACGCCGGGACCGCCTTCTATTACGATCCGGCACCCCTCCCCCTCGCCCCCTCCC
>DATEVI010000196.1:0-4775 GCA_035281865.1 Geobacteraceae bacterium
GATGGCTGCCGTTAGCCGTGAGGTGGCCGCAGGTAATTTTTCACAACGTGTGGATATAGCCTACCGGGATGAGGTCGGACAAGTCGCCTTGGCTTTCAACCGCATGACAGACAGCCTGGAGCAGCTGGAGCGGCTGCGCAAGGATATGGTGGCCAACGTCGCCCACGAACTTCGCACCCCTCTGACCAATCTGCGGGGATATGTGGAGGCACTGGGTGACGATGTGATCCCGCCGGCGAAAGAAACATTCAAGATGCTGGAGCAGGAAATCTTGCGGATGGTTTACCTTGTCGAGGATCTGCAACAGCTTGCCAAGGCGGATGCCGCGAAGGCCTACTTGAACCGTCGGGAGATTTCTCTGCACGAGGTGATCAACCGGATGTTGGAGTTGTATCAACCGAACTTCAGGGACAAAATGATCACCGTTGAGACACTATTCGGTCCGGAGACCGGGTTCGTTACCGCCGACCGGGAGAAGCTGCTCCAGGCGGTGCGCAACCTGGTGGAAAACGCCTGGAAATACACCCCACAGGGCGGGAGCGTCACCGTGTCCTCCGAATGTGTACCTGGCGGGATCAGGGTAATATTCGCAAACAGCGGCGGCGGTATTGCCGAAAAAGACCTGCCGTACATCTTTGAGCGTTTCTACAGGGTTGAGGAATCCCGTTCGCGGGAGACGGGCGGAGCCGGCATCGGCCTGGCCATCGTCAAGGAGTTGATCGAGGCCCATGGCGGCAGTGTCGGGGCTGAAAGCGCTGACGGCACGACGAGGGTATGGTTCAGCTTGCCTGATTGATGGGAATCTTTATCGAATCTTTACAGATTCATTATTATTCCTTTACGCCGGACTGGTACTGTTATCTCAAATCCGTAATTCCTCCGGACGGAAAGAAAGCCAGCCGTCCCGTGACTACGAAATGGGAGAAAAGGAGATCGACTATGAAATTTGCAATTTTGATATCGGGTTTGATGCTTGCGGGGTTGGTCACATGCTTTGTAGTTTCGTGCCACTCCGGGCAGCAAACGGAGACAACCGGTGGCTCAACCCAGTTGAAAGTATATTCTGTCGAAAGGGGTCAATACGTCATGACGAATAAAGTAATCAAAACAGAAGCAGAGTGGAAAAAAATCCTGACGCCGGAACAGTTTCACATCCTGAGGGAAAAGGGCACCGAGGCAGCTTTCTCCGGCAAGTACTGGAACAACCATGCACACGGTATTTACCGGTGTGCCGGTTGCGGCCTTGATCTGTTCAGCTCGGCTGCAAAATTCGAATCGGGTACCGGCTGGCCGAGCTTTACGGCGCCCGTCGCTCCGGAAAACGTCATGACCCGGACGGACAACAGCTGGTTCATGCACCGGACAGAAGTGCTGTGTCCCCGTTGCGGAGGGCACCTGGGCCACGTTTTCGACGACGGACCCAAGCCGACCGGGCTTCGCTACTGCATGAATTCCGCGGCCCTGGAGTTTGTGGCTGCCAAATGAACAGAGGCACTGAAGGGAGAAGCAGACCATGAAAACATTGATACTCGTGATAATGAGCTTGATACTGGCGGGAATTGCCGTATATGCGGTTACGGCCGGAAATGCACCTGTCGCGAAGCAGGCTCTTCGGACAACCGGCAAACTGGAGAAAGCGACATTCGCCGGCGGCTGCTTCTGGTGTATGGAGCCGCCCTTCGACAAACTGACCGGGGTTGTCTCGGTTACCTCCGGATATACAGGCGGCAAGGTGAAGAACCCGACCTACGAACAGGTATCCGCCGGGGGCACGGGTCATGCCGAAGCGGTGCAGATCATCTTCGAACCGGCGAAAATCAGCTACGAAAAGCTGCTTGAGGTTTTCTGGCACAACATCGACCCGACTGTGAAAGACCGGCAGTTCTGTGACACGGGTCATCAGTATCGGAGCGCAATATTTTATCACTCTGAAGACCAACGACGGCTTGCTCTCCATTCAATGGAAGCACTGGAGAAAAACAAACCGTTCAAGGGACCCATAGTTACGGAGATCGTGCCGGCGGGCGATTTCTATAAGGCCGAGGAATACCATCAGCAGTACTACAAGAAAAACCCGATACGATACAAATACTACCGGGCTTCGTGCGGACGTGACAGTCGGCTGAGAGACCTCTGGGGCAGTGCGGCGGGACACTAGTATTATGTAGGTTACGAACAATTTAACGAAAAGCGAAAGCCGTTCAAATTCGAACGGCTTTCGTCAATACGGCCGGTGGATATTATTCCGTTGGGGCCACCTGATGCTCCGGATGCGTTTTCATGTGTTCCTCAGCCTCTTCTCTTGTCGTAAATTCCACACCGCAGGTTGAACATTTGATAAGAGGTTTCGCCTTTTGTCCCGTGGTTGCCGGTTGCTCAGCCATGGGTTTCGGCTCATGCGGCGGTGGTGTGGTGACACACGCAAAAAGAGAAAGCGCCGAGGCAAACAGCACGACTGAAAAAATTATCCGTTTCATTTTATCCTCCCGTTTTTTCCAATGTGAACTCTTGTTTAGTCCTAAAATTAAGCGTAATACATAAAAAATCGTTGTCAAGGGCCTCTCGCCGTACCACTTCTCGCTCGCAAATTATCCCGTCAGTCAGAAGTGCCCGGGAGCCTTTCCTCCCCTGAATGTTCCTCAATGACCCAAGCTTGAAGCAGTGTGTAGATGACTGCAAGTACAACCGGCCAGATGAAAAGTCCGATAATACCGAAGGCGACAAGGGCCTATTTGGAAAGTATACAGTTTGACACTAGAGTTGAAACTCGACAACTACCTTGGTGTCGCCGGGTTTGCGCTCGAAACCGTCTCGGAAACGCTCTACGGAAACGCGACGGGTGATAAGACTTTCAGGCCAGCCAGGCCAGCGTTCGATGCCGGCGGCAAGGTCCCTGACACCCTGTTCGAAGTCCAGCCTATTGGCGTTTACGGAGCCGAAGACTGCCCGGTTGCCGAGCACAAGTCCGATGTTCAGGCATCCTGGACAGATTTGCATCGGCTCCTCGCTTCCGGTGATGGAGGTGAGACAGAGCGCGCCGTTGATGCCGATGATCCCCATGGAGGCGATGGCTACCTGTTCCGACCCTGTTGATTCCAGGATAAAATCAAAGGGGCCGTGGGTCTCCGGCAGTGCGCCGATATGGTTTATGATTTCGCCTTTCTCGTCCAGTTTCGGTACGTAAACGGCTCCGATGGCGGCAACCCTGTCCGTCAGAATCGGGTCCGTATTGCGGGAGTACACCACCGTCTCCAGTCCCTTCAGCCGGGTGACCATTGCACCCAGCAGACCTATGGGGCCTGAGCCGATGATCAGTGCCTTCTTCGGTTGCCAGTTCCTGATCCTGTTCTGGATAATCCATGCATGCCGGATTCCCTTTTCAACGACGGTGAGCGGTTCGAGCAGAACCCCAACTTCCTTCAGGGTGTTGGGGATCTTGATCAGGTACTGTGGCGATTCGACATAGTATTCAGACATGAAGCCGTGCCTGCCTTTGATGCCGCGTTCGGTGTAGTTCCCTGTGACGCACATGTCCTGCTCGCCGGCAAGGCAGTGCGGGCAGTCGTCCGGCCGCCGCACCATGGCGACCACGTAGTCGCCGGGAGCAAAATCCTTCACCTCCGCCCCCACGAATTCCACGTGTCCGAAATTTTCGTGGCCGATGATCAGGTAGTCGAATCCGGTAGGCGCCTGGCCATATTCGGCCCGGTCGATCTCCATGTCCGTGCCGCAGATCCCTACTCGGTCGATCTTGACAAGGACTTCATCCGCGGACGGGGTTGGCCTGGGGGCGTCGATAACCCGCGCGCTGTTCTTCTCTCCCGGCGTTACCGCAACAGCTTTCATGGTGTCCATTCGGTTTTCTCCTTTGACTGGTGAAGGCTTTAAAAGGTCTTTTATCAGGGTTGAGCATTTTTCAAGGAGATCCATGTGAATTTCCCTTTCCTTGGTTTAACCCACGAGAATCAGAATCCGGCCCCCTTCGTGGCGAGTTTTACCCGGTAGACGGAGGTTCCGGAGGCGATAAAAAGTGTGGAGCCGTCCTCTCCCCAGGCACAGTTGCCGGTGGCTGAACCGGTCAGGATGCTTCCCAGGCGTGTGCCGTCCGGGGCGAAGATATGAATTCCTCCCGGCCCGGCTGCGAAGATGTTCCCGTCCCGGTCAACTTTCATTCCATCAGGAAGACCGGGTCCGTCTCCCAGGAAAGGCGAGGCGTCGGCAAAGACTCTTCCCTTTCCGATAGTGCCGTCAGGTTTGACGGCGTATGCGTACCAGACGGGACTGTGCCGGTCTGCGTTGCTCACATAAAGGGTTTTCCCGTCCGGCGAGAAGGCGATCCCGTTTGGTGCCTTCAGTTCTTTGGTGAGTAGTGTCAGGACGCCGTCCCTTGACAGTCGATAAACGCCGCTGAAATCAAGTTCCTTCCCGGGATCGTAGAATGTTTTTGGCAGACCGAATGGCGGGTCAGTGAAATAGAGGCCGCCGTCCGGCCCGAAAACCAGGTCGTTGGGACTATTGAGCCTCTTCCCTTGGTAACGCTCGGCCAGAACCGTTTTTGTTCCGTCCTTTTCGATGCGTACTACGCGTCGGTCACCGTGCTGACAGATGACGAGTCGCCCATCCCCGTCATAGGCGAGACCGTTTGAGCCGGGTTCCTTGCCGGTGAAAGGCTTCTTCCCGGTGTAGCCGCTCGGTTTGAGGAAAAGGGCGACTGTTCTCCTTTCCTGCCATTTGAAGATCGAGTTGTTGGGAACGTCGGAAAAGAGGAGATATTT
>DATEVI010000197.1:0-4731 GCA_035281865.1 Geobacteraceae bacterium
ATACCATATCCTCACACTACAGTCCGTCGATGAAAAAGTCTTTGAAATCGTCCGGAAGCTGGGCTTCGAGCCGGTTCTTGATAACCACAAAGACATCAAGATCAGGGTGGTACACACGGATGATGTGCAGCAGATACTGAGCGCCATCAAGAATAGCGGGGCGTTGCACCTCGGCCTGGACGTTCGGAAACCCAACCTTGAAGAGGTCTTCCTGAAGCTCACCGGTGAGGCGCTCCGCGACGGTCACGCCGGGGAAGAGGGATCGGCATGAGCCCGCGCGTCGTCGGCGCAACTCTCTTTGTAAAACTCATGAGCGTCTACCGCGAGAAGACCACCATGTTCTTCACGCTGGCGTTCCCGATCATCCTGATACTCGTGTTCGGCACGATCTTCATGGGCAAGGACAATGTCAACTTCCAGCTTTACGTGCAGGACCTCGACCAGTCGAATTCATCCACAAAGTCCGTTGAGGCCCTCGGGGAAAGCGGCAAGTTCAAGATTATCATGGTCGACCCTGCCGCCAACGCCACGCAGTACATCAGGGACAACAAAGTAGACCTAGTCCTCGTCATTCCCAAAGGCTTTGAAGTATCGGTCATCCAGAGGACGATACTGAAAGACTACAAAGCATCCGTCAGCATCACCTATATATACGACCCCAGCTCGTCTACGGTATCCACGAAGATGGAAATCCTGAACGGAGTGCTCGCCGGGATAAACCTGGAAATGTCCGGGATGCCGCCGTTCATCAGGTCCGTTGAGCAATCGATACTCACCAAGAAATACCAGTTCATAGAGTTCTTCATTCCCGGCATCATCGCCATGGCGGTGATGACTTTGAGCCTGTTCGGCACGGTGAACCTGAATACCGAGCTGCGGCAGAAGGGGATCATCAGGAAACTGTCCACGACGCCCATCACTCGTACCGAATGGGTACTGTCGGACATCCTCTACCAGTTCATCCTCGCAGTCATCTCCACGATTGCGATGCTGCTGGTGAGCTACGCCGTGTTTGATGTCAGCCTGCATCTCAATGCCTGGCTTCCTGTGTTTATTTTGCTCAATGTCTTCGCGTTCGTCGGCATCGGGATGATCCTCACCCGCTTCGTCAAGGAGGCGCAAAGCGCCGCCGCAGCCGCAAACGCCATCAGTTTTCCGATGATGTTCCTCTCCGGGAGCTTCTTCCCTATCGAGCTGATGCCGGGGTTCCTGCAGACGCTCGCCAGAACGCTGCCGCTGTATTACGTGAACGAGGGGCTCCGGGCATCGATGATATTTGACGACAACCTGGCCGCGCTGCATGACTCCGCGGTCATCGGGGTTTTTGCCGCCGTGGTCTTCGTCTTGGGCATCATAGCGACCAAATGGGAAGAGGGTCGATGAAAACTTAGTCCACCCTTCGCGCCCGCACGCAGGGTGGAGATTTGACGAAAAAGTCGTTAGTCGGTTGTATGGGAAGTGTCATCTAGAGAGGTGAAAAGATGAAGATAAAGCTTATCGCGCCCCATGAACAGCGTGAAGACACGATATCCACCCCCTTCAAACTGCAGAGGGTAAATCTTCCCCTTTTGGCGGCGCTCACCCCGCCAGGCCACACGATTACCATTGTCGAGGAAGCTTTTGCACCGGATGACATCGGTCAGGACGTGGACCTGGTGGGCATCACGGTGTTGACCGAACTCGCGCCAAGAGCCTATCAGATCGGGGACACCTATCGTCGGAAAGGCGTGAAGGTAGTGATGGGAGGCATCCACCCCACGGTATTGCCTGAGGAAGCCCTGGAGCATGCGGACGCTGTCGTCGTCGGGGAAGCGGAGGGTATCTGGCCGCAACTTGTCGCGGATGCCGCCGCGGGACAGATGCAAAGAATTTACCGGGCCGATCAAATGACTGATGTCCAAGGCCTGCCGAAACCACGGCGAGACCTCTTCCCAGTAACCAAAGCGAATGGTTACGCGCCAATCCCGATCGGCGTCGAGACCTCCCGCGGCTGTCCGAACGATTGCGAATTCTGTTGCATTGGCCAGACACTGGGGCAGCGCTATCGAGTCAGGCCGGTTGGAGAGGTCATCGCCGAAATAGAGTCGATTGATTCCCCCTACCTCTTCTTCGTCGATGACGCCCTTGGCTTGAACCGGAAGGAAGCAAAAAAACTCTTTACTGAGATGATCCCTCTGCGGCGGCAGTGGCTGGCGCAAGGCACCGTATCGTTAGCCGAGGATGTGGAGCTGCTGGGATTGATGAAACGCGCGGGGTGCATGGGGCTTTTGATTGGCTTCGAATCGGTACAAAGTGCCACACAGAATGAAGTGAATAAAATAAAGAACCTGAAGATCGATTTTTATCAGGCCATGCAACGATTCCATGCTGAAGGTTTCGGCATACTGGGCTGCTTTGTTTTTGGCTTTGATTTCGAAAACAAGGATGTGTTCGAGCAGACCCTTGAGTTCATCATGAAAAGCCGTATGGATTGCGTCCAGCTGAGGATTCTCACTCCTTACCCAGGGACACGCTTATACACGCGTCTATTACACGAAGACAGGTTGTTCGCGAGGGACTGGTGGCTCAAGGGATATCCTCCGGATACACTTCTTTTTCAACCAAAGGGCATGACTGCCGACGAGCTCATTAACGGTTTCGCCCGTTTGAACAGACAGGCATATTCTTTCGGCGCAATGACAAAACGCTTCTTTGGCATGAGCCCATGGAGACGAACTCTTTTCGGTTGCCAGCTGTACGCGGGGCTCAATCTATCTACCCGTAGCCGTTATTTCAAAGGTCTGAGGAATCCACAACCATTCGCCGAGGCTTTCGACGCAATAGGAAAGCGGTAGAAATCACCTATGAATGCCGCATTGCCCTGATCGCCACTACCGACTTGCCGCGAGCCCGGCACGAAGTGCTGAGGACCGAAAAGCTGGAATCGCTCGGCGTCTTGACCGGCGGGATTGCCCACGACTTCAACAACCTCTTCACCACCATACCCGGCAACATCTTGTGCGAAAGACGGCCATGACGCGGTCGAACTCTATCGCCAGCACGCTGCCTGCCCGGATGCGAAAATACGGCATCAGCCGTCAAAAACGGAAAAACTTCTCCCAAGCTGGCCGCCACATATGACAGTTATGTCAAGTATGACGGATGCCACGGAGGGCTTTCCCTTCACCTCACACCCATCCCTTCCATTTTACCCTGCACTATCAACCCCTTGCACTCGCAGTATCCGCAGGTCTTCTCTGGCTCGTTAGTTGCGATATACTTTTTTAGCAGAATATGCGCAGAGTCGTGCATTCTGCGGAATTCGAGTCGTTGTCAGGGGAGGATGCCATGAACAAACAAATGAAAGAGCTGCAAAAACTCAAAGGGATAGGGAAAGTCCTGTCGCAGCGACTGGTCGAACACAGCTATGACACCATTGCCAAGGTTGCTGCTGCACAAGAAAAAGGGTTAGAGAGAATTGCGGGGATGAACCCGCAAAAGGTACGGTCTATCGTAACCCAGGCCAGGGAGATGACGGGAGAGGCCGAGAAAGGTCGGCCCACGTGGTTGGAGGAAAAAGACGGGGGTAATGTCCATCAAGTATCAGGTGCAGGGCAGCGTGACTAGAAGAACCCGTAACCGGTTCGCCGGCGTCCTCGCCGACCGTTCGCAGTTCTTCAAGGACCTAACCACGCCGTTCTACGGCGCCAACCGGCCGGGCGCCAAGGTCTCGCAGGGCCTTCGGGATTCGTTCTGGCTCAAGGGGATGATGGCCGGGTTCAAAGGGGTCTTCGATTGCATCAAGGCCTTCTCCGAAACGGACTTCACGAAGGAACTCGAGAAATTCGACGTACCGACGCTGATCCTGCACGGCGACGACGACCAGATCGTACCGATCGCCGCCGCGGCCCTGCTCGCGTACAAGATCGTCAAAAGCGCCACGCTGAAGATTTATCCAGGCGCACCACACGGCATGTGCTCGACCCTCAAGGACCAGGTCAAAGAGGATCTGCTCGCATTCATCAAGGTGTAGGCGACCAAGCGACGCGACCCCGCATAAAGGAGTAAGAATCATGGCCAAAGAGAGACTGGTAGTCATCGGCGGAGATGCCGCGGGGATGAGCGCCGCCTCCCAGGCGAAGCGTCGCCGGCCCGAGTTGGAGATCGTCGTCTTCGAGCGGAGCCCCCACACCTCCTTTTCCGCCTGAGGGATCCCCTACTACGTCGGCCGGGTCGTCGACGCGAAAGAAAAGCTCATTATCCGCACCCCGGAAACGTTCAGGGAGCGGGATGGAATCGACGCGAGAGTTCTGCACGAGGTGGAGGAGATCGATGCTGCGGGGAGAAAGGTGCATGTCCGCGATCTGAAAAGCGGCAAATCGGCGTGGGAGCCATATGACCAACTCCTGATCGCTACCGGTGCGGTCCCGACCTGCCCTGACCTCCCCGGTGCCGATGCCGTCGACATCTGCGGAGTAAACACCCTCGAAAGCGGCCTGGAAATTCGCCGGCGTCTCGACAAGGGGGGTATGAAAAAGGGGGTTGTCGTCGGCGGTGGCTACATCGGCCTGGAGATGGCGGAAGCCCTGGTGATGAATTGCCTGGAGGTTTCCCTGATCATCAGGCCACCTCAGGTGATGGGGACCCTCGATGAGGACATGGGGGCACTGGTATCCCAGGCACTGCGCGATGTCGGGGTCAGCCTATATCTGGAGGAGACGCTCACGGAGTTCGAGACAACGGCCGGGAAGG
>DATEVI010000198.1:0-4936 GCA_035281865.1 Geobacteraceae bacterium
CCTTGATGACATCAGGCCCGCAGATAAACATATTGGCATTATTTTTAGTCATGATGATAAAATCCATTAATGCCGGCGAGTATGCCGCCCCTCCCGCGCAGGGACCTGCAATAACGGCAATTTGCGGAACTACCCCCGAAAGCATTACATTTCTGAAAAAAACCTGTCCGTACCCTGACAATGAATCCACGCCCTCCTGTATTCGCGCGCCGCCGGAATCGTTAAAGCTCACCAAGGGCATTCCCGTTTTTAGCGCGTAATTCATGAGATCGCACACCTTCTGGGCATGAATGCGTCCCAGCGTTCCCCCACCCACCAAAAAGTCCTGGCTGAAGGCGGCAACAGGTCTGCCGTCAATGTAGCCGATCCCGGTTACTACTCCGTCACCTGAGAGAAGTTTCTTTTCCATACCAAAATCGTGGCAGTCGTGTTGAGCGAGCATTCCCATTTCCTGGAACGTATTCTCGTCAAAAAGGCGTATGAGACGTTCACGCGCGGTCATCAATCCTTTGTCGCGCCGTTCCCTGGCTTTATCACTGGTATCTGACAGGATTGCCTTCCGGCGTTTCTCTAATTCATCAATGAGTTTTTGTGAAATGGTCATAAAAAAGCCCGTTATCGTAGTATCTTATAAAAATTCCTTTTCCCCATTCCCCGCTTTATGGTAACGAGTGACGAATGACGAGTGACGAGTGATGCTGAGATCGCCACACGTCACCTGTCACACGTCACCTGTCTTTGTTTTTATCGAGCAAAATTCAGTGAGCACGCCATGAGTTGATTTCGGATGGAGAAAAGCCACCTGCTTTCCTCCGGCTCCTTCGAGAGGTGTTTCCTGGAGTAAGCGACAGCCGGCTTTGCTTGCCTGTTGTAATTGCCCAATGATGTCGTCGGTCGCAAAGGCCACATGATGTAATCCCTCGCCATGTTTTTCGAGAAACCTGGCGACGGGGCTGTCTTCCGAAGTTGGCTCCAGAAGTTCAAGGCGAACACCTCCTACCAGGAAAAATGCCGTCCGTACTTTTTGAGAAGGCACATCCTCCCTGCCTCTGCATGACAAACCGAGCGCCTGTTCGTAGTAACGAACCGCTTCATCGAGTGAGCGAACAACGATTCCCATATGGTCAATACTTTTAATCATGCCGAACTCCAGAGAGGATAATTTTCTAGATTTACATAATTTTATGACGGCACAAATTATTCCCCTCTTGGGAGGGGAATTTCTATTTAATTGTTTGCCAAGTACAGTATCAGCGACCCCTTCTCTCGTCATATACCCCAAACACCTTGCGCAGGACATCACAAATTTCGCCCAGAGAAGCGTATTCACGGACGGCTTCCAGGATGAAGGGCATTACATTGTCTTCTCCCCGTGATGCCTCCTCAAGACGCGCCAGCGCTTTCTTTACTTTTTGGTTGTCCCGTTTGGCGCGTATTTCAACCAGTTTTCTTATCTGGTTTCCTTCTCCAGCTTTGTTTACTTTAAAAACCGGAGGAGAAACAGTCTCTTCTGCCTGAAACCGATTGACTCCAACAATAACCCGCTCGCCGGTATCAACTTGTTGTTGATATTCAAATGCGGCATCTGCAATCTGGCGCTGAACCAGTCCCGATTCTATGGCTGCAATCATTCCTCCCGCCTGATCAATTTTTTCAATTAGCTCAAAGACTTCACGTTCGATCCGGTCGGTTAAGCTCTCGATATAATACGACCCGCCCAGGGGATCTACCGTATTGCATACGCCGGATTCGTAAGCGATAATTTGCTGTGTGCGGAGCGCCACACGGGCAGCATCTTCCGTGGGAAGTGTAAGGGCTTCATCGCGCGAATTCGTATGCAAGGATTGTGTGCCTCCAAGCACGGCGGCGAGCGCCTGCAGTGTTACCCTGACAATATTATTATCAACTTGCTGCGCTGTCAGCGAAGAGCCTGATGTCTGGGTATGGAATCTCAGCATCTGGCTGGCAGGTTTTTTGGCATGGAAACGTTCCTTCATCAATTTGGCCCAGAGCCTTCGGGCTGCCCTGAACTTTGCAACCTCCTCCAGAAGGTCTGATGATGCATTAAAGAAAAAAGTAAGGCGCGGGGCGAAGGCGTCAACATCTAACCCGGCGTGGATTGCCGCCTGAACATACGTGCATCCATTGGCCAGGGTAAAGGCAATCTCCTGAACTGCCGTTGATCCAGCCTCCCGTATGTGATAGCCCGAAATCGAAATGGTATTGAATTGAGGGACTTCTTTGCTGCACCACGCAATAATGTCTGTTGTTAACCGCAAGCTCGGACGCGGCGGGAAAATATATGTCCCCCGTGCAATATACTCTTTAAGAATGTCATTCTGGATCGTCCCCGTTAGCCGATCCCGGCTGACACCCTGTTTTTCTCCCACCGCTACATACATGGCAAGCAATACGGAAGCTGGTGCGTTGATCGTCATAGACGTAGAAACCTTATCAAGAGGGATGCCGGTGAACAGGGATTCCATATCAAGCAGCGTGTCAACTGCCACGCCTACTTTACCCACTTCACCCCGGCTCATCGGATGATCGGAATCATATCCAATCTGTGTAGGCAAATCAAAGGCGACGGAAAGTCCGGTCGTTCCCTGCTCAAGCAGGTAACGGTATCTTTTGTTGGATTCTTCTGCCGTACAAAAACCCGCATACTGCCTCATCGTCCAGAAACGTCCCCGGTACATCGTGGGTTGAACTCCACGGGTGAATGGGTATTGTCCCGGAAAACCTGTTTCTGCAATATATTCTTCATCGACGGTTTCAGGCAGTGCAAGGCGTTCCACTGGAATGCCTGAAGCGGTTTTGAATTCTTTCGCGCGTTCCGGAGCACGTTCTAAGGCTTTTTTGAGGACCTTTTCTTCCCATTCAACGAATGCAGGATGTTTGCTCATAAAATTACCTCGGTAATTAATTAGGCCTTCGGCGACTACACAGTTTTACAAATGCCATATGTTGTGGCAGTCAAAAAATCTTATAAACGTAACATAATGTAGTAGGGGCTGAAAATCTTCAGCCCCTACTGTCGTATGGTTTGTGGACTTTTTGGACAGACCCTCAGCATCAGTATTTACACACCCCTTTATCCCCTCTTTTTAGAGGGGACTGTATTGGTTCTGCTTGCACCATAGTTGCACTGTGATTTAGTTTACGAAACACCTATCTCTTCAATCAGCTTTCGGGCAACCATGCGAGGGTCTCCTTTGATTTGTCTGGATTGGGACTGGAGACGATCTTTTAACTTTATCAGCATCATCTCGACTGCCCAGTCCAAAACTTCCGACTCTCTCGCCTTTTGACGGTTCTGAGCAAACTGACCGTTTTGCCGTTTTTTTTGATCCATATCACGGATGACTGCTGCCAGTTCCTCAATGCCAGCAGTTTCCAAGGCAATTGTCCGGCAAACCGGACAGTTTCTTCCCTGTATTACAGATTCTATCTCCATTACCAGTGCGTCTGCTCCAGGGCAATCGGCCTTGTTAACGACCAGAATATCAGCCATCTCAATTAAACCTGCCTTCATGGCCTGAATGTCATCTCCCAATCCGGGAGCGAAAACCAAAACGGTAATATCCGCAAGACTAATCACATCTACTTCCGCCTGTCCAATACCCACCGTTTCGACAATGACGGGATTACACCCGGAACTGGCCATGATTCTGGCAGCCGCACCTGCCGCTGCGCACAAACCCCCCAGTCTCCCCCGCGTTGCCATAGAACGTATGAGGACGTCCTGGTCAATGGTATGCCTCATCATCCGGATACGGTCTCCCAGGAAGGCCCCCCCGGATACCGGCGAAGAAGGATCAATGGCCACAATGCCAATGCGAAGCCCCTGCCTGCGATAGTATGAAATTAATTGGTCAACCAGAGTGGATTTTCCGACTCCCGGAGAGCCGGTTATCCCTATGATGGTTGCCGTCTGAACTTTTTCTTCATCGAGTATTTGTAAAATTTCTCCAGCTCTTTGGTCACCCTCTTCCACCATTGAGATGGCGCGTCCTATCGCACGCGGGTCTTTCTGGCGAATTCCCCGTAAAATATCGTCAATTTCATTCATGAAGTTGTATGTTTGTTTTGCCAGTGTTCGCCGGTGATTTTTCTAAATGCATCCAGTATCGTTTGAATCGGAGTACCAGAGGTGAATACCTCACGAATACCTGCTTTTTTTAAATGCGGGATGTCTTCCCGCGGGATAACGCCTCCGATTATAACCGGTATGTCTCCGCCCTTTGCCTGACGAAGGGCGTCCAGTAATGCCGGAATAAGTTCATTGTGGGCGCCAGAAAGAAGCGACAGACCAATGGCATCAACGTCCTCCTGGATTGCCGCCGATGCGATTTCCTCAGGTGTCCGGCGTATTCCCGTATAAATTACTTCGAAGCCATCGTTGCAGAGGCTGCGCGCAATAATCTTTGCGCCGCGGTCATGGCCATCCAGTCCCAGTTTGCCAATGAGAATCCTGCCTCGTTGCTGCCGTATTTCCATACGATTGACCGCCATAATCGGGTACCAGAGAGAGAAATCGTACTCTTTTTTGTACACCTTCAATACAACAAAAAATAGCGGGCATATTGTACTATTTTCCCTGTGGATTGTATAGTATCTTATAACAATTATTTTTACATTTTCAGGAAAAATATTTTTTAACAAATAAGACTTGTCCTCGTGAAACTTGTCCCCGTGAAAACGGGGAACGGGGAACGGGGAATGGGGAGAAGTAATCACCCAAAGCCGCAAAGAATAAGGAATGATGGAATACCTCCCCCTTTCTCCCCCTCAATGAGCTAAACATGTTCCACATTTTATACTGGACAAATGAAGATTGATGTAATAAAATAGTGGGCATGAAACAAAACAAGGATAATTTCACAGACGGAAACAGAAGAAAAACCA
This sequence comes from Geobacteraceae bacterium, assembly GCA_035281865.1. GTDB lineage: Bacteria > Desulfobacterota > Desulfuromonadia > Geobacterales > Geobacteraceae > CAIWTU01. The sequence continues at coordinate 4,909 of DATEVI010000198.1, forward strand.
CAAGGCTAACAAGTAATACAGGAGAGCA
>DATEVI010000199.1:0-2906 GCA_035281865.1 Geobacteraceae bacterium
AGAGCCGCAGTTTCTCCTGCATCATGGGACCTTCCGGGCACGGGAAGAGCACCTTGCTGCATCTGCTGGGGGGGCTGGACCGGCCCACCTCCGGAGATGTGTTGGTGAACGGCAGCAGCCTGGCGGGAATGACGCCGGACAAATTGGCCGAATTCAGGAACCGCACGATCGGCTTCGTGTTCCAGTTCTTCAACCTGATCCCCGTCCTGACGGTCCTCGAAAACGTCCAGATCGCGTCGATGCTGGCGGGCGTACCGGAGCGGGAGCAGAAGGAACGTGCTGTACGGCTCCTGGAGTCCCTGAGTCTTAAGGAAAAGATGGAGGCGAGACCCAACCAACTCTCCAGCGGGCAACGTCAACGGGTGGCCGTGGCCAGGGCTCTGGTCAACGATCCGGACATCCTCATGATGGACGAGCCCACGGGGAACCTGGACAGCAAGTCCGAGGCGGACCTCCTGGACCTGATCGAAGGGTTGCACCGGCAGGGCAAGACGATCCTTATCGTAACCCATTCGGACACCGTGGCCGGGCGAGCAGACCGGATCATCCGGATCAAGGACGGAAAGATCGTTCCGATGGCGGGTTAGGAACTCCAATGACGGATCGCGGCGAGTCGAGTACGGATCAGAAAAAGCATTGGGAACAGACCTATTCCAACAATCCGTCGTTCTTCGGGGAGGAACCAAGCGAATTTGCGGCGGCGGCCGTGGCCGTTTTCAGCCGGGAGGGCGTGCGGACCGTCCTGGAACTGGGGTGTGGCCATGGTCGGGATACCCTTCTTTTCGCCCGAGAGGGATTCGAGGTGACAGCGCTGGACTATTCCGAGGAGGCGCTCGGGATTCTTGCTGCCCGGGCGGGCGAGATCGGGGTGTCCTCACATGTCGCAAGGCGTGTGTTCGACGTGAGGGAAGCACTCCCCTTTCCCAGCGGCTCCTTCGACGCCTGTTACTCCCACATGCTGCTCTGCATGGAGCTGTCGACGCCGGAATTGGAATTCATCCTCGGCGAAATTCATCGCGTCCTTCGGCCGGGCGGATTAACCCTCTATTCCGTGCGCAACACGGACGACAAGCATTACCGGACCGGCATCCACAGGTCCGAGGACATGTACGAGATCGGGGGGTTCGTCGTCCATTTCTTCAGCCAGGAAATGATCCGAAGCCTCTCCCGCGGATACAAAATTCTTGAAGTCAACCGGATGCAGGAGGGAAGCATCCCCAGGGAACTCTTCGCGGTTGCGTTGAGGAAGAATGAGGACCTTCTTTCCGACGATCCGCGTCAGGGAACTGCAAGGGAAGCAACTCCGGACGAGCACGCTGCAGCCCCCTCCAAGGACCCGACGCCGCAAGATCCAGGCAAGACCTGAGGGACTTGAACGGATGCTTCGGGGAAGCATCGAATGGTGGGCAGTCCGTTCTTTCTCGCGGGCCAAGGATTCGATGTCAGTTCCCGGAATGATCCGATCGGGGAACTCGATCTGCTGCGCGGCACGGGGCCCCGGCTCGAACAAATGATTGCGCCGGCGCCGCAGGGATGTAATAATATGCATAGTGCAACTATGCATATTAGGAGGACGGCGATGAAGGCGTCGGTGCTCGACCTGCGGTACCGAATGAGCGAGGTGCTCAAGGCGCTCGATCGGCGGGAGCGCGTCTCACTGTATTACCACGGAAAAATAAAGGGCGAGATCGTACCGGCCGCGGAAGAGCAGGTCGTCAGAACGATGGACCACCCCTTCTTCGGCATGGAGTCGAAAGAGGCGGAGTCCGTCGGTGTCGTCATGGACAAGCTTCGCGTCAGTCGGTACCGCTGATGCTTTTCGACACCGACATCCTGGTTTGGGTGCAGCGGGGCAACCGCAAGGCGGCGCAACTCATCGACGGCGCCGGCGAACGGCTGATATCCGTCCTGACGTACATGGAACTTCTGCAGGCCGCCAAAGACAAACGTCAGCACGCTGTCATCAAGCAGTACGTTCGCGACCTTTCCTTCGTGATTCTGCCGCTGACCGAAGGCGTCGGCCATCGCGCATTGGTCTACGTCGAGGAGTACGGGTTGTCCTCCGGCATGCGGGCGGGCGACGCGATAGTGGCGGCCACAGCGACGGAGAACGGCCTAGCGTTGGTTACCGGGAACGCCCGCCATTTCCGGCCGATCAAGGATCTTTCCCTGAAGATTTTCAGACCGTAGGCGTGGCATGGCAGGTTCACGATGGAATTTCGGTTGCCGTACCCGAATTAGGGAGTTTATAATTCCTAAAATGTTCGCTCGAACGATATCCCGGCTGGTCGTCCTTGCGCTCCTCTTGCTCCAGACCCTCGCCTCGGTCGCGGAGGCGGCGGAATGCGGGCCGCATCTTCCCGCTTCTGCCTATGCTGGCTCCTCCTGCAGCGAAAGAGCGGTGGCGATGTCCGAATTTCCCGAAAGTCGCCACGAGTCCTGTCCCCCGGCCAGTCCGGATCAGGGAGACCACCGGTGCGAGTTCTGTCCCTTCTGCCTCGCCCCATTTATCGAGGCGTCTCCCCTGTCCGTTTCCCCCGACGATCGTATTCAACGTTTTGCTCCTGCGGAATATGCAATGCTCTATGAAGCACCTTCCTTTACTCTTCTCCGGCCACCGATAGTCTAATCCCGCCCTTTTTCCGTTCCTTCAACGCCGGTTTCTGCGGAAACCGATGCGGACAGCAACGTTTGTCGTGACCATTTACCATGCTTCAACCATGGAAGGAGTTCACATGGAAACCGCATCCGAGGTTCGCACCGAGCGCCTCTCTGCCTCCGCAACCTTTGAGCGAGAGCAGACAACGCCGGTAACGACCCGAATCTGGAATCTTCTGATTTCGATAAAGCTCGCGATCTGGATCATCATCCTGCTGGCCGTCACCTCCATCCTGGGGACGGTCATC
>DATEVI010000200.1:0-4042 GCA_035281865.1 Geobacteraceae bacterium
TCCCTTGACAATGCCGTCGTAATCGGAGATGACGGGATTCTCAACGAAGGCGGGCTGCGTTTTGAGGACGAGTTCGTACGTCACAAGATTATGGATTCGGTGGGTGATTTCTACCTTGCCGGTTACAGGATAATCGGCCACATAAAGGCTTTCAAGTCAGGACATGATCTGAATCACAAACTTGTCACGGAACTGCTTGATCGAAAGGACTGCTGGAAACTGGATGAACGGACCGGTGCGAATGACCATGCCGCCGCACCTCTTGCCTTCCCGGAGTTGGTTTGTTCGGAAGCTTGAGCCATACACGTCTCCCTCCCTTTTTATGAAGCAGCCTGCAAAGGCTGCTTTTTTTTATGTTTTCGCACCTCCCCTCCAGAGTGGCAATTCCTTGAAAAAATGTGTTAATTCAGTTAAATTGTCCGTACCTGCAAGGTAAACATTTGTTCTGAATGCCTCGTGACCTTCGTAACTCTGGAGTGCGTGACGGTGCTGTTCCCGGCTATTCCCTGAATGCCGGTGGGGAATGTATGGAGAAAGAAAAAATATCAGGTTTAAATCCCGCCGAACGGAAGAAACGAAAACGCGAAAGTCTGATAATCGTGTTACTGGTTCTGCTTATAGCAGTCTTTACATGGGCAGAGGTCAGGATGTCACAGTTCAGTCCTGATTTGCCTGCCGGAAACAATATCCTCATCTTCGGGCTGATAAATGTAATTATCCTTCTCATCGTACTTCTAGTTTACCTAGTTTTCCGCAACATAGCCAAGCTGATGGTTGACCGGAAAAGCAGGCCTTTCGGCGCCCGGTTGAGGGGCAAGCTTGTCCTTGCCTTCGTAAGTATTTCCCTGGTCCCTACACTGCTCCTCTTCTATGTATCCGCAAGTATCATTAACGTCAGCATAAAAAGGTGGTTCGATACACAGGTCGAGACATTCCTGGAAGAATCCCTGGATGTTGCCCGGACATCGTACAAGAATTCAGAAGCCTATGCAGTTTATTATGCCAGGCAGATCAGTTCCGTGATCAAGGACAGAGGATTTCTGAACAAGCAGAATCCGGCACAACTGGAAGAACTTGTCAGGGAGAAACAGAAGGAATACAACCTGGGTGTCGTGCAGGTTTTTTCTTCCCGGCAGGAAGAACTTGCAAGGTCTTCAAATGCGGCAGTTCCCCAGGGGGAATTCACAAGTCCCTTGTCGGCGGATATTCAGTCAGCCCTCAGCGGGAAGGAACTCGCCCGGGTTAACTCCGCAGGCAAAGCCGATCTCATACGCGGTATGGTTCCCATATACTCGAAGGACAAACCAGGGGACATTCTCGGGGTTATAGTCGTTAATTATTACGTACCGAATTCCCTGGTGAACAAGATGCAGACGATATTGGCCGAGTATGCGGAATACCGGCAGATGAAACTGCTCAAATACCCCATACGAAGCGGTTATATCCTCACCCTTTTTCTGATTACGATGATGATCATATTTCTGGCTATCTGGTTCGGCGTCTATCTTGCCAACAGTCTTACCACTCCCATCAAGGAACTTGCCAAAGCTACCGGGCAGGTGGCTGAAGGAAATCTGGACATACAGCTGTCCGGAGAAGGTGGGGATGAAATCGGGATGCTCGTTGCTTCCTTCAACAAGATGACGGAAGATTTGCGCAGCAACCAGCTGGCCTTGAAGGAAACAAATACAGAACTGACCAGAAGCAATCTGGAACTGGAGCAGCGTCGACGCTACATGGAGATCGTTCTGCGCAACGTCACAGCCGGGGTGATTTCCGTGGACAGGAGAGGCATTCTCACGACGGTCAACAAATCAGCCGAAAAGCTGTTGAACATCGATGCTGAATTGGTTCTCGGAAGACATTACAGTGAGATCCTGAGACCGGAGCAACTGGATATCATCAAGGGACTGCTGCGGGATATGGTGCTGTCCAAGAAAGATACCATAAGCAGGCAGGTCTCCATACCCTTGAAATACGGGGCGCTTGCCTTGCTGGTAAACCTGTCGCTTCTAAAGGATGAAAATGGTGAATTCATGGGGACCGTGGTGGTGTTTGACGACCTGACCCAGCTGACAAAGGCGCAGCGAATGGCCGCCTGGAGAGAAGTCGCCAGGCGAATTGCCCACGAAATCAAGAATCCTTTGACACCGATCAAACTCTCTGCCCAAAGGTTGCGCAAGCGATACCTCTCCCGCTTTGGCGAAGAGGAGAAAGTCTTTGATGAATGCACCGGGATGATCGTAAAGTCCGTAGACGAGATAAAGTCCCTGGTCGACGAGTTCTCAAATTTTGCCAGAATGCCAGCTGCTCAACCGAGCGAAAATAATCTCAACGACATTATCGGAGAGGCACTGACACTTTACCGGGAAGCTCATCGGGGCATTACCTTTTCCTTCCAACCCGACAACTCCATTCCCCTGCTCCAGCTTGACAGGGACCAGATAAAACGGGTACTGATCAATCTTTTGGACAACGCCGTTGCGGCGCTCGACGGCAAAGGGACGGTAGACATCGAGAGCATCCATAACCCGGAGCTGGGAATGGTTACTTTCGTTGTCGCGGATACGGGACATGGCATTGCCGCCGAAGACAAGCCGAGACTTTTTGAGCCTTATTTTTCGACAAAAAAATCGGGAACGGGCCTCGGGCTGGCTATTGTAAACACTATCATTTCCGATCACCACGGCTTCATCCGTGTGAAAGACAACCTGCCGAACGGGACGAAATTCATCATTGAACTGCCGGTAGGTAGTGCCTGGGTATAATCTTTGCGGGTGAAGGGCATAGAGTATAGGGTAAATATTATGAGCGAGAAAATACTGGTCGTAGATGACGAGGAAAGCATCCGGACTTCGCTTGCCGGGATACTTGAAGATGAGGATTTCTCCATTTCTTTCGCCCATGACGGCATCATGGCACTTGACATGGTGCGGAAGAACATGCCGGATCTGGTCCTTCTCGACATCTGGATGCCGCGCATGGATGGTATTGAAACCCTGCAGAAGATAAAGGAATTTAACCCGTCCCTCACGGTCATCATGATGTCGGGGCACGGTACCATCGAAACCGCGGTAAAATCGACCAAAATGGGGGCCTACGATTTCATCGAAAAGCCTCTCTCTCTTGAAAAACTACTGGTAACCGTTAGAAATGCACTGGGCATGAGACGGTTGCTGGCGGAAAACGACACGCTCCGTGAGCTCGCATACGGAGACCGCGAAATGACCGGGACGTCGCCGTTGATGATGAAGTTGAGAGGGCAGATTGATCTGGTGGCCCCAACCAACGCTTCCGTGCTGATAACCGGAGAAAACGGGACGGGGAAAGAACTCGTCGCCCGCTCCATACATTTCAGCAGTACCAGGCGTGACAAGTCGTTTGTGGAAATCAATTGTGCCGCCATTCCTGAAGAGCTGATTGAAAGCGAACTTTTCGGTCATGAAAAGGGCGCATTCACCGGTGCCGTCGCACAGAAAAAAGGCAAATTCGACCTGGCGGATGGGGGAACGATTTTCCTCGATGAAATTGGAGACATGTCGCTCAAGACCCAGGCCAAGGTGCTGAGAATTTTGCAGGAGCGCAAATTCGAACGTGTGGGTGGAACCAAAACACTGGAAGTGGATGTTCGGGTGATAGCCGCTACCAATAAAATCCTCGAAGATGAAATCAAAGCCGGCAACTTCAGGGAAGACCTGTTTTATCGGCTGAATGTCGTGCCCTTCACAGTGCCCCCCCTCCGTGCACGAAAAGGGGACATCCCCTTGCTGTTAGATCAATTCCTGCAAAAATGCTGCACGAGGGAAGGGCGGGAAGTGAAGTTTTTTTCTCCTGAAGCGATGGAATTGATGAAAAATCACGATTGGCCGGGCAATGTTCGGGAATTGAAGAATATCGTTGAACGGCTGGTGATCATGACTCCTGGAACGACCATAGACGTCGCCGACTTGCCTGCGCACATGTCGGCCATTGCAAACGGCAGGGAAGTCGTGCCGCAGAGGTTGGAAAACGTGCTTGAATGCAGCACGCTGCGTGAAGCCAG
>DATEVI010000201.1:0-2599 GCA_035281865.1 Geobacteraceae bacterium
TTACTGGATGTATTTTTCATGTTTGTTCCTTTCGTTTATTTAAACGGCCAACCCTTTGTTTTTTTTGGATGGTGATTCTCTCCAGAAGGTTGCGCCTGCCCAGGGAATCTCAATTACCTAGAAGTCCGCAGAATGCTAAGGAAAACAGGAGATGGCTTCGAAACCGCCGTTTCCGCCGTTGGAACAGAGCTTAAGGGCTCTATGGGGAGATTTCTGACGCTGTTGAGTAGATGAGCGTGGAACCTAGGCGGGTGGACTTCGAAAAGACTGCAGCCTAGACGAAGAACTTTCGGAAATCGCGATCCTGATCGCAGTAATCGGGGAGGAGTTCGATAGGCCGGAGGGCCCGCTTCGTAATTATGGGGCGGCGAACGATGATGGGCATGGAAAGAATGTGTTCCTGTATCTCCGGAGCGAGGCGAAGCATGCCCATGACCTGAGTCACCCGGGGCGATTCAACTGCTCGGGGTATTTGAGAGTCAGAGTTGGATGCCGATCCACACCGTCGTCCTGGGAGAGAGTCTACATTGCCTTCAATCTCTCAACCCACGAGAACCGGAAGAGAATCCAATAGAACCTTCCTATCGGATCGCGTAATCAAATAAAGAAAAAGGGAGGACTGCGCCATGGAGAAACCGATCCAGTGGTTGCCTGATTTAGGTGCCGCCAACAAGAAAGCCCAATCGGAACACAAGTATGTCCTGCTGGATTTCTTCAACCCGCTTTGAATTGGCTGCCAACAGATGGATGCGGTTTCGTATCCAAACGCCAAGGTCATCGATTTCTTCAGCAAGTATATGGCTCCGGTTCGAGTGCTGATCTCATCCACACCGCTGCCGCAACAGTTCAAGGTGAAATGGACCCCGACATTTCTGATTTTGGACTCGGAGGGCGAGGAGCATCACAGGTCGGTCGGCTTCCTGTCTCCGGAGGAGTTGATCCCCTCTCTCATGTTGGGTATGGCAAAAACCCAGTTTGATCACGAGCAGTTCAGTGAGGCGCTACCCCATCTCGATCGGCTCATAACGGAATATCCGAAAAGCGACGTGGCTCCCGAAGCGATCTACTACCGGGGCGTGAGCCGGTACAAAGCGACCAAGGATGCAAGCGCGCTGAAGCAGGCCCATGAGACGCTTCAGGCCAATTACAAAGACAGCGAATGGGCCAAGCGAGCCTCGGTGTATAGACTGCTGTAACCCTTATCGTCCCACAGCATGGCAAGGAGGAGGCAAATGAAGAATGTAACGGTCGGTTTAAGCGTGATCGTGGCGTTCCTTGCGGGTTTCATGGCCCCGACGTTTGCCGCTGAACAGAAAGGTGACTATTCGTCGGAAATGCAGGCGAAGATCGAAGAAGTAAAAATGGAACTGAAGAAATTCACCGATGAAAGGGCGACCGTAAAGAAGAACCTGGTCCCCAACCCCCTTGAAAGGAGAGACTCATGAAAATATCTCGGCCACCGAAGACCGTTAAATCGATGATCGTCCTCACGCTGCTCGCGGCAGGTGTGTTTTTATTCCAGTCGGTCGGTGATCGTGCCTACGCTCAGCCGCAGGCTTCCGACTTGGTGAAGGCGGACGTGGGCAAGGTCCTGATCGATCCTGCGGATACCGTCATCCTCCTGCTCGACCACCAGGCCGGACTGTTCCAGACCGTCAAGGACATCAGTGTGGCGGAATTACGAACCAATACCATCATCCTGGCGAAGGTGGCCAATATGATGAAGATCCCCGTCATCACGACCGCATCCGTACCGACCGGCCCGAATGGCCCGTTGATGCCGGAGATCCACCAAAATGCACCCGATGCGATCTACGTCCCGCGCACAGGTGAAATCAGCGCCTGGGACAACAAGCAGTTCGTGGAGACCGTACGCAAGACCGGGAGAAAGACATTAATTATTGCCGGCGTGTGGACAAGCGTTTGCGTCGCCTTCCCGGCCCTCCAGGCAAAGGCGGAAGGCTACATAGTCTATACAGTGATGGATGCTTCAGGCGACCCGAGCGAGATGGCATCGAGAACGACCCTCGCCCGCCTGACGCAGGCCGGGGTTGTCCCGGTCAGCACAAATGCGGTGTTTTGCGAGCTGCAACGCACTTGGACTCGGCCGGACGCTGCGGCGTTTGGCGCCCTGTATGGAGCGTACGCTCCGAACTATCAAGCCGTGGTGGAGAGCTTCCAGAAAGCGCAGGAAGCCCTCAAGCCGGAGAAGAAGTAAGAGCGTCACGGCCGGCGATGTAGCTCCGAAGATAGATGGAATCGAAGGACCGGGGAGTAGGCTTCAAGTTGCGCCCCGGTCCTTCATGTACGGAAACGCACGTCCTACTGGCGAGGAAGATATCCCAATCCGTGGCTCCGAACGTCAGACTCAGAACCGCGAGCCATAAATTAGCCAGTCGGGCCGTTTTTGTGAATAAAGGGAACCCGGCGTGAGGCCAAATTCCCTTTAGTTATTCAAATGGTGCCGAAGGGGGGACTCGAACCCCCACGGGTTTCCCCACCACCCCCTCAAGATGGCGTGTCTACCAAGTTCCACCACTTCGGCACGCGAGGGAAAATCATCTTATCCGCGGCGAAGGGGAAAATCAAGAAGGGAAGG
>DATEVI010000202.1:0-8967 GCA_035281865.1 Geobacteraceae bacterium
CCATGAATTCCAAAATTGCTCTGATGATTTCCATGTTTTTCTGTCTTGCCTTCGCCTCGCCTGTGACGGCAACGGCTTCGACTGTGACGGATGAAGTGAAAGGCACCGTGGACGGAGTGCTGAAGATCGTTACGGACAAGGAGCTGAAAAAGGCGCAGAACGAGCAGAAAAGGCGCAAAGAGCTTAAAGCTGTGATCGGCAGGATATTTGACTACGGGGAGATGGCCAAACGTTCACTGGGTGTTCATTGGAAAACTCTGACATCCGCGCAACAGAAGGAGTTTGTCGACCTCTTTGCCACGCTCCTTGAAAATTCCTATGCGGACAAGATCGAATCGTACAATCAGGAAAATATTGTCTATGGGAAGGAACTGGTAGAGGGAAACTATGCAGAGGTCAATTCGAGGGTCATCACCGCCAAACGCGATGAATTCACTCTTGATTACCGGCTGCTCCGCAAAAGCAACAAATGGATGGTTTATGACGTAGTCATCGAAGGGGTAAGCCTTGTTTCAAACTACCGGACGCAGTTCAACAAGATCATAGTCGAACGGGGATACAACGAACTCGTGAAAAAGATGCGCACGAAGAGTGAAGAGATTACTGCGCCATAGGGCCGTAACTGTAATTTATGTATGTCTTTAAACCTGGATTCGGCAGTTGAGGCATCCTCCGTTCGCTCCGGATGGCCTATTTCTGCTGCTCTAAGCTCATTTCACTACAGCCGATAAATTCACCCTTCGGGTTCAGTCAATATCGGCTGTCTACGCCTTGTTTCGCTGAGAGCAGCAACGAAATAGCCAAAAATCGCTCACTTCGGATACCTCCAACTGCCGTTTTCAGGTTAAACACACCTTTCTCCGCCTTATGTTTTTTCCTTCCGCCATCACATTTTTTTATTTTCAAGAGTCGTTCAACAAGGTATAGTAGTGCCCTTAAATAGTGAGTTTTAGGCCGGATATGGCACTTTTTGATTCACTGTTCGGTCGTCGGCTCGTGCTGACTCTCCCTGTCCGGAACACGGTTTTTCCGGTAATTTCGCAGGGCAATTGTTTTGATCGGATTCATGAATGATTATCGGCACCGGCATCGACATAGTTGAAATTTCCCGCTTCGAAACTTTCATTCAGGAAGGCAAGGATGCCATTTTTCGGCGTCTCTTCACTGCTCACGAGATGGAATACTGCGGCAGGAAGAAGCGGAGCGCCCAGCATTTTGCCCTTCGCTTCGCCGCGAAGGAGGCTTTTCTCAAGGCTTGCGGCCTGGGGCTCAGGGAGGGGATTTCTTGGAAGGATATCGAAGTGATAAATGATCCCATGGGAAAGCCGGAGTTGCACCTCTCAGGCAGGGCCGCTGAAATAGCTGGTGAACAGGGTCTGAAGCAAAGCTTTACCTCACTCAGTCACGATGGAAACTATGCCGTGGCAATGGTCATCCTGGAGCGATAATGAAGGTCATTTCAGCGGAAGGAATGAGACGGGCGGAAAGGCTGGCTATCGAACAATTTGGTGTGACCGGCCTTGCCCTGATGGAGTCCGCGGGCCGCAACTGTGCCGAGGTGATCCTTTCCGCCGAAGTGATCCTTTCCCGGTTTGCCGGCCAAGAGGGCTGCGAAGCGGTTGTGATCGCAGGCAAGGGAAACAATGGCGGCGACGGATACGTCATAGCCCGACATCTGGGAGAACATGGATGGCGGGTGAAGGTATTTGTCATAGCCCGGTCGGAAGAAATAACAGGGGATGCGGCAGTTAACCTTGCACTCCTCGATCCTCGGACCGTTACTTTTTGTGCCGAACAGGGTGGATTGAGACAATATGTCGATGATCTGAAAAGGGCGGATGTTCTTATTGACTCCTTGTTCGGAATCGGCTTGCGTTCCGAGATTCGTGGCGTTTTTGCCGAGGTCGTTGAATTGCTCAACTCGTCGGGGAGGCCGGTTGTCGCGGTCGATATTCCGTCCGGCGTCGATGCCACCACCGGACGCATTCTCGGAGTTGCGGTACGCGCCGATATGACCGTTACCTTTGCATTCGCCAAGATGGGTCATATCCTCTATCCGGGGGCGGAATATACAGGCCGTCTGGAAATCGTCGGCATCGGTCTCCCCGACGAAATCGTCGCAATGGTCGAAGGCGTTGAATTTATCGACGATGACGCCGTAAGACCGCTTCTGCGGAAACGGGATCGCTGCGCTCACAAGGGAGATTTCGGACATTGTCTGATTCTCGCGGGCTCGACCGGTAAGACCGGCGCTGCCTCACTTGCAGGGAACAGTGCAGTACGGACCGGATCCGGACTGGTGACTCTGGCGGTCCCGGCCGGCCTGAATCAAATCCTCGAGGTAAAGACCACCGAGGCAATGACACTTCCCATTGAAGATTTCGGCAAAGGGTATTTCCCCGGAGATATTTCCGTTCACGTAGAAACGGCCCTTGCAGGCAAGGATGTGGTTGCCCTCGGGCCTGGAATCGGACGGCATCCCGAAACCTCCGAACTGGTCCGAAGGCTCGTGGAAGAGATACCTCTGCCGATGGTTATCGATGCCGATGGACTCAATGCAATATCCGAAGACGTGTCGGTACTGATGCGCAAGAAGACCGACTGCCTGATTGTGACTCCCCATCCGGGAGAGATGGCCCGGCTTTCCGGGATGTCCGTTGCCGAAATAGAGACTGACAGGATTGCCGCCGCAAGGAATTTTGCCGCAACATTCGGCGTCCATGTCGTATTGAAGGGAGCACGCTCCGTTATCTCGACCCCCGATGGACGCATTGCCATTAACGGCAGCGGGAATCCGGGAATGGCTTCAGGCGGCATGGGGGATGTTTTGACCGGAATTATCGTGTCGCTCCTCGGGCAAAAATACCAGGCTTTCGACGCCTGCAGGATCGGTGTTTTCCTTCATGGGTACGCAGCCGACCAGGTGGCGGATGACAAGGGGGAGATGGGGATTTCCGCGTTGGATGTACAGGAGAGACTGCCGTGGGTACTGAAAAAACTGATGAGAGTATAGGAGAGAGATATGCAGACCGCCCGTGACATAATGACTACGGATGTAATCACGGTAAAGAAGGAAACCACAATTCGCGAACTGGCCGAATTGTTTACCACTCGACGTATAGGCAGCATCCCGGTTGTCGACGATGAAGGCAACATGATCGGGATAGTATCCGAGTCGGATCTAATCGAGCAGGACAAGAATTTTCACATCCCGACGGTAATCTCGTTGTTTGACTGGATCATCTATCTCGAGAGCGAGAAAAAATTCGAGAAGGAACTGAAGAGAATGACCGCGCAGACAGTCGGCGACATATATACGGAAGAAGTCGAAACGGTTTCTCCCGATACGCCTGTCAATGATATCGCGGATATCATGAGCAGCAAGAAAATCCACTCTCTGCCGGTCGTTGAAGGCAAAAAGATGTTGGGCATCGTTTCCCGGATCGATCTTATCCGGACGATGACCACGTAGTTGCCGGATGTTCAGCGTTGTTACCCGGAATGAGAATGAGACGCGGGCGCTCGGGGAAAAAGTGGGCGCGCTGTTGCGGCCCGGTAATTTTGTTGCCCTTTACGGTGACCTCGGTTCAGGTAAAACAAGGTTTGCCCAGGGGGTTGCTCTGGGAGCCGGCGTTAAGCCGGATACCCATGTGACCAGCCCGACGTATACAATCCTGAACGAGTACAAAGGGGCATATCCGGTATATCACTTTGATCTTTACAGGCTTGGCGGCGACGCCGACATTGCGGAACTTGGTTTCGAGGAATATTTTTACGGCGATGGCATCTGTCTAGTGGAATGGCCGGAGAGACTGGCCTGTGAGCTCCCTGATCAGCACCTGAAGGTATATTTTTACCATGGCGAAGGCGATACCCGCCGGATCGAGTTCGATTGGCGGGGAGAGTTTTATGAAGAGATTTTGCGGAGCCTTTTCCGATAGAATTGAAAAATATTTAATCTTGCATTTTTTGTGATTGTACCAATTCCTCAAGAGGAGAGCTTAAATGGCCCTGGTAGTTCAAAAGTATGGCGGGACCTCGGTCGGCAATGTTGAACGGATTCGCAATGTTGCAAGGCGCGTTGCCGAAACCTACGATGCCGGAAATGATGTGATTGTCGTTGTCTCGGCCATGTCTGGTGAGACCAACAAGCTGGTCGGTCTTGCCCACGAGGTATGTGAATTTCCCGACGACCGTGAGTATGATGTGCTTGTCTCCACCGGTGAACAGGTTACCATTGCTCTGCTGACCATGTGTTTCAAGGCCATGGGCTACAAGGCGAAATCGTATCTCGGCAGCCAGGTGCCGATTATGACTGACAGTTCATACAGCAAGGCGCGCATTGAAAAGATAAGCGACAAAAAAATAAGGGCCGACCTCGAAGAGCGGAATATCATAGTTGTTGCCGGGTTTCAGGGGGTAGACAAAGAGGGAAACATAACGACTCTCGGCCGCGGAGGTTCCGATACCTCGGCCGTCGCCATTGCCGCGGCATTGAAGGCCGACGTCTGTGAGATATATACGGACGTGGACGGAGTTTATACTACTGATCCCAACATATGCGACGACGCAAGGAAAATACACAAAATCTCCTATGACGAAATGCTTGAACTTGCCAGCCTTGGAGCCAAAGTACTGCAGATACGTTCCGTCCAGTTTGCCAAGAAATATAATGTGGATGTCCATGTCCGTTCGAGTTTTACTGATACTGAAGGTACATTGGTTACCAGGGAGGATAAAGAAATGGAGTCGATTCTAGTTTCCGGAATTACATATGCGAAGGATGAGGCCAAGATCGCTGTCATGCGGGTGCCCGACAAGCCCGGCATTGCCGCCAAGCTCCTTTCTCCGATGTCCGACGCCGGTATTTCGGTTGACATGATCGTGCAGAATGCCAGTGAAGACGGCTATACCGATTTCACCTTTACGGTAACCAAGTCAGACTTCAAGAAGGCCCTGCTCATTACGAAAAAGGTCGCCGAGGAGATACATGCCAAAGACGTCCAGACTGATGAAGGAATCTCCAAGGTATCCATAGTTGGGCTCGGCATGAGGACGCATGCCGGGGTGGCCACCAAGATGTTCCAGACCCTCGCCGGTGAGGGAATCAACATCCAGATGATTTCCACCTCCGAAATCAAGATATCGGTTGTCATAGACGCCAAATACACCGAACTGGCGGTGAGGGTCCTGCACGATGCCTTCGGGCTCTCCGGCAAGGATGTGCGGGCGGAATAGGAAAGGCGGGGAAGCGTTTGGGTTTTCCGCATTTACGCTTGAGCGAAGTGGACACTTCGACGCATACCCGCTCACGCGGTGCGCACTGCCCCCCAGCGATAATCAAATTTCCCATAAAAGGTGAGCACATGAACCTAATCAAAATATATGATACGACGCTTCGCGACGGCACACAGGCGGAAGACATCTCTTTTCTGGTGGAAGACAAGATCCGTATAGCCCATAAACTTGATGAAACGGGGATTCACTATATCGAGGGAGGGTGGCCCGGAAGCAATCCCAAGGATGTCGCTTTCTTCAAGGACATAAAAAAGGAGAATCTTGCCCAGGCGAAAGTTGCGGCGTTCGGATCGACCCGAAGGGCCAAAACGACACCCGACAAGGATAATAATATCCGAACACTCGTCCAAGCGGAGACGGACGCAGTCACCATATTCGGAAAGACATGGGACTTCCATGTCCGGGAGGCTCTGAGAATCAGTCTTGAGGAGAATCTGGAACTGATTTTCGATTCGCTGGAATATCTGAAGGGCCGGGTTCCCGAGGTGTTTTACGATGCGGAACATTTCTTCGACGGGTACAAGGCAAATCCGGAATATGCCATAAAGACCTTGCAGGCAGCAGCCGAGGCAAAGGTTGACTGTATCGTGTTGTGTGATACGAATGGCGGCACCATGCCGTTCGAACTGGCGGAAATCATCGGCGAGGTGCGGAAACATATAGAAACCCCGCTCGGCATTCACACACACAATGACTCCGAGTGTGCCGTGGCAAACTCTCTGAACGCGGTCAACATGGGAATAATCCATGTGCAGGGGACGATAAACGGCTTTGGGGAGCGCTGTGGAAACGCCAACCTCTGCTCCATAATCCCGGCCCTGAAACTGAAGATGAAGCGTGAATGCATTTCCGATGAGCAACTGAAGAGATTGAGTGAGCTCTCCCGCTTTGTCTACGAGCTTGCCAATCTGTCGCCGAACAAGCACATGCCTTATGTCGGGAACTCGGCTTTTGCCCACAAGGGAGGCGTTCATGTAAGTGCCATTCAACGCCATCCGGGAACCTACGAACATATAAAGCCCGAGTTGGTAGGCAATGCAACTCGCGTTCTGGTGTCGGACCTTTCAGGACGCTCTAACATCCTGGCCAAGGCAGAGGAGTTCCATATCAACCTGGACAGCAAAGACCCGGTAACCATGGAAATCCTTGACAATATCAAGGAAATGGAGAACCGGGGATACCAGTTCGAAGGCGCGGAGGCATCGTTTGAGCTGCTCATGAAACGGGCACTGGGGACCCACAAGAAATTTTTTTCCATCATCGGTTTTCGAGTCATTGACGAGAAAAGACTGGAAGTCCAGAAACCGTTGTCCGAAGCCACTATTATGGTGAAAGTCGGCGGCAAGATAGAGCATACCGCCGCCGAAGGGAGCGGACCGGTCAACGCCCTCGACAACGCGTTGCGCAAGGCGCTGGAAAAATTCTATCCGAAACTGAAAGAAGTGCGTCTGCTGGATTACAAAGTGCGTGTCCTTTCAGGCGGTCAGGGGACCGCGTCGGCCACCAGGGTTCTGATCGAGTCCGGAGACAAGGAGAATCGTTGGGGAACGGTAGGTGTTTCGGATAACATCATAGATGCCTCATACCATGCTCTCACCGACAGCATCGAATACAAGCTTCACAAAGACGAAGAGGCGGAACAGGCGCGCAAGTGATGGAGCGTTTCCGGAGGCTTGTCCTTTGGTCGCTAATGGCTGTCTCGACACTCCTTTTGTTCACCAGGGGCCACGGGTCTTTTCAAGAAAAAGAACCCGTGGCCTTTTTGCGTGAAAATACTTCGCGTGTAACCGTTCGTGTTTCCGGGAATGTAGTGAATCCGGGCGTTTACACATTCCCATGCGGCACGGATATAAAAACCGTCATTTTAATGACGGTCCCGGATTTGAGGCCGGAAAAAGGGGGCATCAGGTTCCAGAACAGAGTTCTGAGGGACGGCGATGCCATCGAGATTATCGATAGAGGCGCTCAAGTTACCGATATTTTAATAAAAAAGATGCAGGTGCGGGAAATGATGGTTCTTGGAATCCCGCTCGATCCAAACGGTCTGGGGGTCGAAGAGTGGGAATGTTTGCCGGGAATAGGTCCTGCACTGGCTTTCCGCATCGTTCAGGACCGTCAAGAAAATGGCGATTTCAGGTCCTTCAGGGACCTCGAACGGGTACCGGGAATAGGTGAAAAGAAAATAAAACAGATGGCAAAATATTTTTGAACAAGTTGGAAATAGCTGTATTTGTTGGTAATATCTCCCTCAATAATGGATCTGAGTTCTACTGAGGTAACCCGAAATGAATGTTGGCATGTATGATGTAATCTTCTCCTTACCATGTAATTTTATGTCGGGAGGTAGAGCCATCATGAAATGTCCAAAGTGCAGGGGGAGAATGTTTTCCGAGAAATATTACGATTTTGTCAGATCCTATTATGCCTGGAAGTGCACCTGCTGCGGCGAGGTGCTGGATTCCACAATACTCTCAAACAGGGCGAGGAGCCGGAACGTCTATCTTGGTTGAATCGCCCCGATCCTGTCCTCTATGATAAGCAAGGGGAGCTGAACCGGCTCCCCTTTTATTATTCCCCTAAAGATGTTCCGCATGTTTTGTCCCTTACCTTAAAGGTTGATGGCGGTTGAATTCGAGATAGTCTCGGTTCAGATAGTTGTTGCCTGGTTGTGCAGCGGTGATAGTTCAACCAGACTCTTCGACAGGGCCGATATCTCATCGAGAAGTTTCCTGTCCATCTTCTTCAGCCAGCGTTTCGGTATGCTTTCCAATCCGTAATATGCACCAGCAAGCATGCCGGCTATGGCGCCGGTGGTATCGGCGTCTCCGCCATGATTAACCGTCCTGACGATGCATTCTTCGAAATCCCGCGTTGTGAAAAAAAAATGGAAGACCGTCTGCATCGTATCTACAACGTATGCAGTTGCGAGTCCCCCGTATGGCTCGAAGCGGAAGTTTTCATGTCTGGACAAAAGATTCTCCACTTCCTTTCTCAGTCTGGTCCTTGAAAGCCCCAGCACAGCCGATTGCACAAGTCTTCCCAGGGAAATACATGCCGCGTCGGAAAGGGGATGGTTGTGGGTTAGATGCCCCTGGGCACGCGCATATTGCTCAAGCAACTCCTCGCTGCCCAACGTATAAAGGGCTATGGGGATCATTCGCATGCATGCCCCGTTACCTGCATCCCATTCATTGAAGGGAGATTCGAGCATCCCTTTCAGCATGTAATTCCTGATTCCGCGACGGCACGTATCTCCGATGTCCACCGGTTTTGAGCGGAGCCAGGCGGCAAAATTCTCCGCTACGGCCTGCAACGACCACCCGTTTTCCTTGGCTATTGCCCTGGCAATGCAGAGAGACATCTCTGTATCATCCGTTATCTGACCCGCGCCCAGCTTCAGCCACCCACCGCCGGTCATCTCCCTGTGGCAGCCGTATTTTGCCTTGATTTCTCCCGGGGTCATGAATTCCACAGTTGCGCCCAGGGCGTCGCCTACGGCAAGGCCAAGAAAAGCGGCTTTTGCCCGATCATGAATATCTTGCATGCTTACGGAAATGGCCATGCCTGCCTTGTTGCAATAAGCTCTCCGTTTTGGTTCGATTTTTTTAGCCAGGTTAAATACGGAGAATACCGATGTTTCTCCTGATCAATGTGTTTTTGTCTGCGGGA
>DATEVI010000203.1:0-2604 GCA_035281865.1 Geobacteraceae bacterium
ACCACCATGTCTGTCCACGTAGCCCCACCCGGATTTAACGTGGTCTGCCGCGACCATGATGCCGTAGGACTTGAAGTACGTCGTGTCGGTAAGAGTGATCGGCGTGGCGTAGGCCACCCCACTCAGCATGAGTACTGCAAAGATGATTGTCGTTATCCTTTTCATGGCGCATCCTCCTTTCCATCATGACAGTCGTTAATTGTTGTTACTTAACTAAGAGCATAGAACATGCCAGAAAAATATGTCATATCATTCCAAGCAGTTACACACAACCGCAACTTCTACCCGTGAAGAAGTGTAAAATTTTCCGACAGCGAACAGTGATGTGTATAGGCTGAAGGTGAAATGAACCTGTTCAGCAGAATATGATCAGGGCTCGATCCCGTGCTTTCTCATCAGGTCATAGAGGGTCGGCCTGCTCACTCCCAGCCTTTCGGCCGTTTTCGCTATGTTCCCTCCCTGTTCCCGGATGACGGCGACGATCAAATCTCTTTCGACCCTGTCCCGCGCATCCTTCAGGGTCATTCTTTGGTCTATGGGCGCTTTGAACGACATCGTCTCTCCATCAAAACCAAGGGCAGCGGATTCCACCATGGGGGAATCTGACATGATGACAGCCCTCTGCACCCTGTTTTCCAGTTCCCGGACATTTCCCGGCCATTCGTGCGAGCGGAGCCGTTCAACTGCATCGGCGCTGAACCCCTTGACCTTCTTGTTGAGCCTTTCGGCAAATCCCCGCCGAAACAGGTTCGCCAGCACCATGATGTCGGAACCCCGCTCCCGCAAGGGAGGAACATCGATGGTCACAACGGCGACCCTGTAATAGAGGTCCTCCCTGAAGGTTCCATCGTCGATGGCTTTTTTTATGTCGATGTTGGTTGCGGAAATGACCCTGGTGTCTACTGCGATGTCATCCCTTCCGCCGACCCTCTGAATGAGCTTGTCCTGGAGAAAGCGGAGCAGCTTGACCTGGAGGTTTGGGGGAATTTCACCGATCTCATCGAGAAAAAGAGTCCCCCCCTGGGCATACTCGACTTTTCCCTGGACCCGGGAATGCGCACCTGTGAAAGCGCCCTTTTCATGGCCGAACAGCTCCGATTCGAGCAGGTTCTCCGGTATGGCGCCGCAGTTGATGGGAACGAAAGGTCGCTCCTTCCGCAGACTCAAATTGTGAATCGCCTTAGCAACCAGTTCCTTGCCGGTGCCGCTTTCTCCGGTTATGAATACCGATACGTTGGATGGAGCCACCTTCCTGATGGTCGAAAACACCTGCTCCATCTGCGGACACTGCCCGACCATACCGCCGAATTGCGTGTTTTTTTGTGCCAGGGCGCTCTGCAGGCGATAGTTTTCGTCTTCAATGTCGCGGATGTGAAATGCCCTATTGATGACGATCTTCAGTTCGTTAATATCGATGGGTTTCTGGTAATAATCACAGGCCCCGGACTGCACGGCCCTGAGAGCGCTGCTTCTGTCCTCGTTTCCGGTAATCACGACAACCTTGGTTGCGGGAGCGATACTCAGCATCTCCTCCAGGCAATGGAAACCCTCCTCCACACTGTCCGCATGGGGCGGCAGACCGAGGTCGAGCGTTACAACCTTCGGCCGGTGCTTCCTGAAGAGGGCAACGGCCTCCCTTCCGTCTTCGGCCAAAAGAACCTCGTATTCCCTGCCCAACCCCCATTTCAGCTGTTTTCGTATCTCATCACTATCGTCGACTATTAGGATTTTTTCCATTCCATTGTACCCCTAGGTAAGGCGTGTTAAGCGGATATCCACTTCCCCTGCCTTCGGCAAAAAGACCGTGAAAGTCGTTCCCTTACCCACCTCGCTTGCGACCTCGATTTTGCCGCCGTGGGCCTCGACTATCTGCCGACACTGGTACAGCCCGATGCCGAGTCCCTTTTTCTTTGTGGTGCTGAAGGGTTTGAAGAGATTGTGCCTGAGAAAATCATCGGACATTCCGCACCCGTTATCCGTAACCTTTATGTAGGCCATGTCGTCACTGCCGACATCGACCGTGACCGGCTCATTGGCGTTCGATGCCTCGATGGAATTAATAATCAGGTTTAGGAGAACCTTTTGTATTTCTTCAGGGTCTATTTCCGCAAAAACCGATTCTCCGGACACTTTGATCTCTCCGGCGGTAATCAGACCGCTCGTTTTTTTGCTCAGTTCCAGAAGGTCCGCGGTTTCACGCTGCAGACAGCCTTTATCCCGAAGCTTTTTCAACCTCAGAATCAAGGCGTTCATCTTCGTTACCGTTTTATCCAGAGATTCCAGCATGTCAGTTTGGAATTCGGGATCGCCGATATACTGTTTCGCATTGTCGACAACGAGAGCAAGGGTAGTTACGAGGTTTTTCAGGTCATGCAACACGAAGGCGGACAGCTTGCCCAGCGCCTCCATTTCCCTGGCTCTGGAAAGCTCACCGGCGAGCCTGAGGTTCAGAATCGCCGATCCCGCCTGCCGGGCAAGAGTTGTCATCAGATCATAGTCTTCGTAATTGTAAACCTCATCCTTGTTGACAGGTCTTCCGATGGCGACAAACCCCTCAACGGAACCGGCCGGGATCAGTGGGATTACAAATGAGATTCCATTTCC
>DATEVI010000204.1:0-18511 GCA_035281865.1 Geobacteraceae bacterium
ACCCCCAGACCCGCCCCGAAAGCAACTTCTCTTATCGTATGCAGCTTCAGAAGAAGCCTTGAATGGCTGACCATTACCGCCAAAGCCAGCGTCAGGACAGAACTGACGGGGTCCATCGTAGTGAGCGAAACAATGGTGGCAATTGAGAAGGCTATGGCGGAATGACCACTCGGCAACCCGCCCCGAAGCGGCGTCCCTTTACCTATAACTGTTTTCATAATGACGACTGCAATTGTCACAATCAGAATTGAGACAAGAGTCCCCATTTCCGTTGGAGTTCCTATCATGCCCAGTGTCTCTTTGTAAACAGGAAAAATGTAACTCGACAGTATCAGATATCCCATGACCGAGGCGCCTATGGCTGCAATCAGTACGGCGCCGGCGGAAATATCCTTCGCCAGTTTTGCGAGTGGATGATATTCCGGCGACACGAGATCGACCGCTACTTCAATGGCGGTATTGATCAGTTCCGCAAAAAGTACGAACGACACACAGATGGCAATCAGGGTAAACTCTAGCGCTGAAACCCTCATAATCAGCAATCCCAAAAAAAGAACAACCGCAATGAGAAAATGATTGCGCATATGCCTCTGGGTCTTTACGGCATAGAGAATGCCTTCAATTGCGCAGTTTACGGAGTCTATTAATCTCGTCGGTTTCACGTTATTTCCTAGAATTGTAATTCGCGACACAGAGTCCTGCCCTTATGCCAAACCTTCTTTCTCCAGCAGTCCGAATATTTCCTGTTCCCTTTCTTCCATTCTTCCAGCTTCTTCCTCGCCACTTCTTTCATGATCATAGCCGGCCAGGTGGAGGATACCATGTAGAAGCAGGAAAACAAGCCTGGAATCAAGCGTGATACCGCATTCATCGGCCTCCCGCAGAGCCGTGTCCGCGGATATGATGACATCACCCAGAACATGCGGGTTTATTTCTCCGAAATCCCCTTCGTGCATGGAAAAGGAAATAACATTAGTGGGCCTGTCCTTGCCGAGATATTCCCTGTTGATTCTGCGGATACTGCTGTCTCCCACAATGGATATGGACAACTCGTTATCTGGATATCCCAAGACGCTTAATATCCTCTCCGCTGCCTTTTTCAGATTTTGGAGAGCTATCCGATGACGTCTTTGCCTGTTCTCTATCAGTATTTTCACCGTTCTTTTTCCTCTCGTTCACTTTGTAAACCGGTTCAGGATAGTCTATTCTCTGGTGATAAATACCGGAAAGCACACGATTGAAGCTCTTCGCTATCTCATGCAAACTCTTAAGGGACAGTTCGCACTCCTCAAGCTGACCATCAATAAATATATTGTTGATGATCTTTTGAACCATGCCCTGAATGCGGGCGGGAGTCGGATCCGTAAGAGTCTTTGAAGCGGCCTCCACGCAATCGGCAAGCATGACAAGGCCGGCTTCACGTGTCTGAGGTTTGGGCCCCGGGTAACGGAAATCAAGCTCATCTACCGTTTGGGATTCCGTCGCCTCATTGCTTTTGGCCTTCTGGTAAAAGTATTTGATGAGAGCAGTCCCGTGGTGTTGCCGGATTATATCGATAATCGGTCGACCGAGTCGCTTTTCCTTTGCCAGTTCCACGCCCTCTTTAACATGTGAAATCAGGATCAGTGCGCTCATGTTGGGAGTGAGCTTATCGTGTTTGTTTTCACCGGATCTGATGTTTTCTATGAAATAGATTGGTTTGCTTACCTTGCCGATATCGTGGTAATAAGCGGCCACTCGACCGAGTAGCGGATTAGCGTTAATTGCTTCAGCGGCCGCTTCGACGAGGTTGCCGACCATCACACTGTGGTGATATGTGCCGGGTGCCCGGATCATCAATTCCCGCAGTACCGGGGAATTAAGGTTGGACAGCTCCAGCAGCTTGATATCGGTTGTATACTGAAAAACGGATTCAATAACAGGTGTAGTCCCGGAAACGATGAGGGAATTGAGAATCCCTCCCACACACGCAAATATTACGGCGTATACGATCTGCATGGTTAGCATTGAATCGTTGAGAATCTGAAAAGGGACGGCAATGGCCATGTTGACCACGCTAACTTTCAAGCCGGCCGTGTAAATGGTTCCTCTGTCCTTGCACTGGCGGACTCCATGTGCGCCGATGACCCCTCCCAGCAACGCATAAACCACAACCGTTAGACTGTTGTTGAACATAATCCCCAACAGGGGCGCGCACGCCATACAGTAAACCAAAGCCACTTCCGAGTTAAGAATGATCCTCACCAGCATAGGTCCAACGGCAAACGGTAGTAGATAGAAGTAATTGGTCGAATTGATGTGGGGGAAAATCATTCCAAGAGCGGACGATACGTTGATGGCAATCCTTAGGAGAAGGAATATTGCGACTGTGACAAAGGCAAGAAGCAGCAGGTCCTTGGCGGACGGATTGAATTTTCTGATATTTTTCTGGCTGAATCGGTATGGAAAATAAAAGATTACGAGAATGAGTCCGAAGATGCCGATTGCCGAAAAAAACTTGCTGATGCCCTCCCGGGCTTCTAATATCTTGTTCAGCTTCAAGGCATGTTCTTCTGATATCCGTTCACCCTCACGTACTATCATTTCACCGCGCTTTACCTGGAAAAGAACTGGAGACACGGCCTCTGCCGCTTCACGCTTTTTTTTCTCCGTAGCGTCGCGATCAAAAACCATGTTCGGCTGCAACGCCTTTACCAGCAGCCCCTTGAGGACCATGGAGTCACCAGAAGTGCCACCGACGTGGATACGCATGTTGCGTACAATTCCGCCGGCCTCTTTAAGATCGACAGTGGACGCGGTGGCCGCGAAATTCTCGGTATCAACAATTTTCCCGGTGCTGGCGTCAATTATCACTATGCCGTGGTTTTTATCGGACGCAAAAAGCCTTCTGTCAGCAATGACCCTTCGCTCAAAAACCACGGACAAGATCCTGCCAATCTCAGGAAGGACCTTATTTGCCGACCCCGATCTCTTCAGAGCATCAAGTTCTCCAGCCGATATGCTGCAACCAAGAACGTCGGCAATCGATATAAGAAACTTTTCCCCGGTGTCTGCCGAACTGCCGCCTTCCGCCCCCTCCAGCATGGAAAAGACTTTTGAAAACCGCTCTGTCAATTCCGCGGGCTTATTCGGATAATAGTTGTATGTAAAAGGCACCGAGGCCTTTGCCGCATCGCGCTTTTTTTCGGTAAGTATCTGATTTTCGAGCAGATATCCCTGTGTGGCCTTGATATCAGTGGCAGCGATATCCCCCGCATTGAACCTGGAAGTTACAAAATGCTGGTTAGGAACAATCAAAAGGGTCAGCAGAAAGGAAGTAGAAAAAAGCAGAATAATACGATTTTTCTTTTCGTTCTTCCTGTCACCCAGTTTGTCCGTGAGAAGACAAAAAAGGTGCCTTACACGAAATAAAACCGATTTTTTTTCGATTTTTTCTGTACTGCCCCGGTCGGTAGGCATTGGAAAATTTTTCCCCTTGCAAATCATTATTCACGCGTTGAAGACGCCCGGACAAATGAGAGTTGACTTAAAAATGTCGAGTGTTCAAATATATCTTTTATCATCGACCGATGTCAACGTAAACAGTGTGGACACCTGAACAGTGGATAGCTAACCTGCATGAGATTCAATATCGAGTCTCTCCCTACGAGTGACAAAAATTCCCGAAGCAAGAACCAAATAAATTCAAGAACTCATTCTACTGCTTATGGAAACCAAAGGATAACCTCTCTAACGTAAAAAGGAACGAAAGTCAATGGATTGAACGGCCTATGCATACCAAATTAATTTTGCTCCATATCCTCCAAAGTGTGGTATAAATCTTCCCGTTATTTCCAGGTCCGACGGACGGCAATTCTAAAACCATCGCAAGGAGTCGACAATGAGTGAGATCACTGATGTTTATGCCAGAGAAATTATCGATTCGAGAGGCAACCCGACGCTGGAAGTTGAGGTCTTTCTCGAGTCCGGAGTCATGGGAAGGGCCGCGGTGCCTTCCGGCGCATCCACCGGAGAACGCGAGGCACTTGAACTCAGGGACGGAGATAAATCCCGTTTCATGGGAAAAGGAGTTCTCAAGGCGGTAAGCAATGTAAACAACCAGATTGCAGCACAAATAACAGGTATGGAGATTACGGACCAGTTAGGTATAGATCAAAAAATGCTGCAACTCGACGGCACGGAATTTAAAAGCAATCTCGGAGCAAATGCCATTCTCGGAGTCTCCCTTGCCGTGGCGAAGGCAGCGGCGGAAGAAGTCGGACTACCCCTTTATCAATATATCGGCGGCACAAACGCAAAGGAATTGCCCCTACCGATGATGAACATCCTGAACGGCGGCGCCCATGCGGATAACAACGTTGACATCCAGGAATTTATGATCATGCCTGCCGGCGCCAGGAGTTTTTCCGAGGCCTTGAGAATGGGCGTCGAAATATTTCATACACTGAAAGACGTCCTGAAGAAGAAGGGATACAACACTGCTGTCGGCGACGAGGGCGGTTTTGCGCCGAACCTGAAGTCCAACGAAGAAGCACTCCAGGTGATAATGGAAGCCATAGAGAAAGCCGGCTACCAGCCAGGAGAAGACGTTCTGCTTGCGCTGGATGTTGCCTCGTCTGAGCTCTTCAAAGACGGGAAATATTACCTTGAAAACGAGCCGCAACCGGAAAAGAGCCCGGAACAGCTTGTGAATTTCTACGAAAATCTGGTTAACAAGTATCCGATCGTTTCCATTGAAGACGGTATGGCGGAGAACGACTGGGATGGCTGGAAAATGCTGACGGACAGGCTTGGCAAGCGGATTCAGCTGGTAGGAGACGACCTCTTCGTCACAAACACTAAAATCCTCCGGGAAGGAATCGAAAAGGGAATCGCCAATTCCATCCTGATCAAACTCAACCAGATAGGCACCCTCACCGAAACCCTCGAAGCGATCGAAATGGCCAAACGCGCCGGGTATACTACAGTAATCTCCCACCGCTCCGGTGAAACCGAAGATACAACACTGGCCGATCTCGCCGTTGCAGTAAACTCCGGTCAGATCAAGACCGGTTCGCTTTGCCGCACCGACCGGATCTGCAAATATAATCAGCTACTCCGAATTGAGGATGAATTGGATACCATCGCCGTTTTCCGGGGGAAGGAAGTATTCTATAATCTGAAGAAATAATTGCAGAATTCATTCAGGATTTATGGTGAAAAGGCGGAGAATTTCCGCCTTTTTTATTACTTCCTCCCCTCCCCCTTCATTACGCCTGTCCACGACCGTCCATCAAAATTCACACCATATAACAAAGACCAATCACATCTCTTGGAAATATTTCTAATCAATATCTGAAAACATCTGCGGGTCACATCGAGCGGTAGACATGGCATAGCATTCATCCGACATTTTGCAGCACTGCCAGCCAATGACCTCCTTATTATGTGTAGCTCAGTAAATGTTTTTTTGCTGCTTCATAGGTTGTTACAGATTAACTATTTTGCAATTTAATAATTAACATTATTACATCCACTTCATTTAAAGCACTTGCTGCATCAATAAATATAAATACAAACATTGGCTCACAAAAGGTCCATAAAGGGGTCAACGAGCTTGTGCAAAAAGGAGTAAAACATCATTGATTTCAAATTAAAATCATTGACAATTAACTTAGCATTCATTTATAAGCTTAGTTAATTTAGACAAGCTCAGTAACATTATTCGTAACGCAAAGGACATTTTTTGTTAATTTACAGTACCAACAAACGCAAGATGCCGATCAACGTGCTGGCGATAAATGCGCTGGTGCGCGACAGGATTGTTAATATTTACTCGCACCCAATCACTAATCAGTACTTTATTCAGCGGCACAGTTATTACTAGGGTGATAAACATATTATTCTGCATCATTGGCATTTATATTGCTGTGTATTTGGGTCACGCCATTAAAGCAACCAAGATATCTCTGGGAGTTATATTATCATCCATCAATTCAGCACATGTAAATATGACGAAGCCTTGCATCGGGCAGATGTATTTAATTTTATACTTAATCTAGCGTAACTATCCTTGTTCGACATCAACAATATTATTGGGAGAAATGTAAATTCAAAGCTAATTAGGGAGGGAATGAGACATGGCAGGGAAAATTAAACAGCTGATTGATTTCATCATATCGCAGAGAGCGAAGGATAACCCGATGCTGGAAAGGGTCATCAAAACCAAACTCATCCTGAAAGGCATCAACCCAATCAAATATACTCAGATGTCAGATGATGACCCTGTTATTCTTGCAAAGCTGGAAAGAATGATGCAAGAACTCAAATAACCTATAAATATAGATACGGATGAAAGGAGCCAGCAAGAATGGATATTTTGACCGCATTTTCAGCAAAGGATTCCGTTGAGGAAATTATTGAGGACATCAACAACCAGCTTGGTTTTTTTGATACGGAATTTCTGGTTTTTTTCGCGTCCTCCAAATTCAGCCCAAAAGAGATCAGCCAAAAAATGCAGGATGCATTTCCAGTATCTCAAATAATCGGCTGTTCAACGGCAGGCGAGATAATTCAAGGAAAATTACTCAACAATTCGGTTGTAGCAATGGCTTTTAATTCAGGAGCTATTGACGATGTTGCCATCGAAGTTGTTGAGAATCTTCCCGACGAAGGCGCTATTAAGAAAGCTTTCGGTTCGTTCGAGTCACACTTCAATGCCTCTATGGCAGATATGGACCCACAAAAATATGTAGGAATCGTACTTGTTGACGGTTTGAGCTGTGCTGAAGAGGCTTTAATGGAAAATATCGGCGACTTAACGAATGTGATTTTCGTAGGAGGGTCCGCCGGCGACGATTTGCAATTCAAAGCTACACATGTGTATACAAAGGGAAAATGCTATTCCAATGCCGCGGTTCTCGCCCTGTTAAAGCCGCGGAAGGAATTTACCTTTGTCAAGGCTCAGAGTTTTCGAGACCTGAACAAGACTCTCGAAGTTACCAAGGCTGATGAAGCAAAAAGGGAAGTCATTGAATTTAACGGCAAACCTGCTGCAATAGCGTATGCTGAGGCAGTCGGCACCTCTGTCGATGAGGCTCCGAAAAAATTCATGCTTAACCCTCTTGGACTGATAATCGACGATGAACCTTATGTGAGGAGTCCTCAACAAATAAAAAGCAATGGGAGCATGTCTTTCTACTGTGGGGTCCTCGAAGGAACTGAACTGTCCGTTCTCGAATCCACAGACATAATCTCGGATACTCGTAAAGCAATTGAACAGGCAAAACAGGAATTGGGCACAATATCTGCGATTATCAATATCAATTGCATTCTGAGAACACTGGAAATAACACAAAAGAATCTAGTCGGAGATTATGAGGTTCTGTTTTCCGGTATCCCTACAGTAGGATTGAGTAGCTATGGGGAACAGTACATAGGTCATATAAATCAAACAGCAACAATGTTAGTCTTTAAATAAGACTTCCTTTTTTACGCATTGTTATGTTGCAACGAATTCTTGAAGTCTTTACAAGGTGTTTATTAACATAAACCTGGCAGTATTCTGGTGTGCGCTATGGCTAATGAATCGGGAAAATCCATAAAGGCAAACGATGCAACCTTTCTGAAAGGCAGTCTTTCCCTCACCGGTGTCACGGACATTCTCCAATTTCTGTCATCAAGCTACAAAAGCGGAATGTTGCAATTGACAAGGCAGCCCGATAATACCCAAGGGGAAATCTATTTTGTCAGGGGAGATCTCATACACGTCTCATCGGACTATGGTGCGGGGCTGGAAGGTTTTGCGGAAATATTGGCATGGGGCAACGGGACATTTCAGTTTCATCCTGATGCTGTTCCTCCTGAGAAAAGCATGGGTCTTTCGGTTCAGCATGCCATTATGGAGGCAGCCGTACTCCTTGATGAGAAAATTGCTAAAGAGAAGCAGAGTGAGATTAATGTCGGCATACTTAATGTAATAAAAGCAAATGAGGAAAGGAGCAGCGTAATGTCAAAAAGCGAGAGAGACTCAACAGAAGTCATGAATGACCTATTGGGAATTCCAGGAATAGACGCAGTAGTCGTCATCGGTCGTGACGGATTTGTCATCGAATCTGCCGGCAGCAGCACCCGAGTCAATATCGACGAACTTGGTGCGTCACTTGCGCATGCCGTCAACGGTATAGAAGAGATGGGAAGCGAGTTGAAGGTCGATAAATTTCAGGATATGTTTATCGAATATGGAAGAGCAGTGATACTGTGCAAACCCGTGGGAGACGCCGTAGCTGCGGTCATAGCGCCAGACGCATCGAAGCTGGGCATAATTCGTCACAAGACCAAAAAACATTTTGAAGAACTTGCCGAATCTTTTTAGGAGGTAGATTGTAATGTCACTGAAATTGGATTTTACCTTGGATAACCAGACATTCCGTCATTACCTGAACGGACATCCGGTTGTAATGCATTCCCATCACTATCTGGCACTGATTACAAAGCTTGTAGAAGAAATGCCGGATCTTGGAGGTACGCAGATTTTAAAGGATTCTGTTGAAGAAAGCATGCGGGCAATTTTCGATGACTATATAGTAAAAAACAATCTCACTTCGGCTCAGGATAAATGTAACGTTGGAAGAGAATATTTTTCGGTGTTCGGACTGGGGAAAATGATAGTTTCCGGAAATGATAACGGAGGAGAGGTCCGCCTTGTGCACTCCCATATTGATGAAGGTTGGGTAAAAAAATGGGGTAATCACGATAAACCTATTAATCATTTTGCATGCGGTTACATTGCTGCCATGTTCGGTGCCGCCTTCGACAAACCCTTGAACACCTATGCTGTCACAGAAGCTGCAAGTATTGCGGTTGGTGACCCCGAAAATAAATTCATTGTTAAGATAGCATGAAAGAGGAGGAGCAATTCGATGACAGTTATGCGGGACACAGTGGTCAACTCTCTTGCCAAACTTAGAATACAAAGCGATGAAAATGGCCTCGTACCAGAATATGAAGTACTTGTCAATCTTCTTCCTGTTTCCCTGCTGAACACATTTTCAGAAAAGATCTTGAAGGCAGCGCCTCCGGAAAAGAAGGAACAAGTTGAAGCGGGCCTTGTGCGGGCAGCTTATGAATGTGGCTACCATACTGGGTGCGGTGTTATCACCTCCGATATTTTCAATGAGGTGGTTATTCCAATGGTTACCGATGGAGAAGTCGATATTCTGCGTGGGGCATACGCAGCTTTCACAGCATGGGGATGGGCAAAGGCAGGAATTGTTCAAATCAAGGAAGGTGAAAAAATGGTGGTCCGCGCCTTTGACTATTATGAGGCTGACGGAGGCGGTGATGGATTAAGGGCATACATGCTGAGGGGGCTGAGCCAGGCTTTTTTTGATCTGGCTTACGCGGATCCTTATCCGGATGGTATGGATACTTTCGTCTGCCACCAGACAAAAGGCATAGAATTGGGAGACTCTTACGGCGAATTTGTGGTAACAAGGAAATGACTGAATAATCTGCCATAAGTGAGCTGTTACAAAAAACTTTTTGGAGAATGAGGTGTTGGTATCAGGATCAGAGGGCATGGGGCAGACCGTTCTGCATGCATTGCAAAATGCCGAAGATAACGCATGGACCGGAGTTCTACGGGTATTAAGAGAATCTGAGCAGTTTGGAATTGCTTTCGTATGTGAGGGACAGATCGCATGGGCAACAAGCAAAAATCAGGCAGATAATTTTGGCTCTTTCCTGGAAAGAATCGGTAATATCCCAAAGGAACGGCAGAAGGAAATTTTTCAAAGTTTCAAAGACTTGGGTCAGACAAAAGAATTCGGTATATTGCTCGAAGAAACTGGATTAATAACTCGCTCGACCTTGCGGGAATGCCTGAAGGGTCACATACGGGCAGCCATTGTTTCGTTACGGGAAATCAGTGATGTAACAATTAAGGCCGAAAAATGCGAACTTGCCGTACATAAAGATTTGTCTTTTCGACTGGAAGAAGTCCTTCCAGACAAGACAGGTTCCGTACCATTGGCAGACACACCCCCAGCTGATTTCTTTAGACCAAATTCTTTTTGTCATGGGTTGGCATTGGAATTCCGGGAAGATATCCTGCAAAGTTTAACGACGTTGACCGGCTACCAATATTCGTTTATTTGCGATTCGGAAGCAAAATTGTTGGCTTCGCATAAATCCGATACTTTAGCACTCAATATAGAAGAACTGGTGAGTCCTTCAATCGCCTGGATCATGTCATCAACCGCAACTCTTATGGATTTGGACATGGGGAGGATTACCTCTGTTCTTCTTGAACACGATAAAGGTTCATTGGTCGCTCAATGGCAGAATGGTGAAAAGGATTTCTTTATTGCGGCTTCTTTTGACAAGAGCGGGAAACCTGGAGTCATCAAACATAAAATTTCAGAGATGATTTCCTCTATCCTGCAAATTCCTGCATAAAAGTAATGATATAGCGGAGAAGTGAGATGGCAAACATAATTTCCGTAGTAAGTTCGAAGGGGGGCACAGGCAAAACAACAGTTGCCCTGAACCTTGCCGTAGCATTGGCTGAAAATGGTGAAAATACTTTATTGGTTGATGTTGATCCACTTGGCGCAGTAGGACTGTCGCTTGCCCAGAACGATGCCGAATGGACCGGGTTGGCCGAATACATCATAAAAGCAGTATCTCTGGAAGATGCTGTCATAAAAACCAAACTG
This sequence comes from Geobacteraceae bacterium, assembly GCA_035281865.1. Classification (GTDB taxonomy): domain Bacteria; phylum Desulfobacterota; class Desulfuromonadia; order Geobacterales; family Geobacteraceae; genus CAIWTU01. The sequence goes on from DATEVI010000204.1 coordinate 10,698, forward strand.
TCCACCCTTTCCATTTTGCCAAGGGGAAGGCTGGACCCGTTAGACATAGGAAAATATGAACAGCTTCTCCAGTCCTCTGCAGTATTGAGAGAAGTCATTAAATCCGTTGGAGACTCATTTCGCTACATAATTATCGACACTCCTTCCGGTTTGGGCACCATTACACGCGCTGCATTGTCGGCCAGCACTTTTGCACTTCTTCCTCTTCAGGCAGAATCTCTTTCATTGCGTTCTATTTCCCAGACTCTGAGGGTAATCTCTCATATCAAAGAATCTGAAAATCCGGATCTCCAATTGCTGGGCATTGTGGCAACAATGGTCCTACTTCACCAAGACTCCTCGTTTCATATCATGAATACGGTCTGGAGCTCGTTAAGCGGAGTTCTCGAAACATATATTCCGAGAACGGATGTATATGCCCTAGCCAGCGAAAAAGGACTGCCTGTAGCCTTTTTGGGTGGTAAATATCCGCCCGAAGCTCTCCGTTTCGAATTGCTGGCTACTGAAATCAAAAACATAATTCAAGAGTTAGGTGGCACTACGGGAGACCCAGATGAACGACCTCAACGTGAACTCATATGATTTATATGATGCACAGCAGCTTCTAAGCGCGCTCCTTCCAAAGCAGAAATCCGTTCTTCAGGAGAAACAGCCTCAATCGGCCGTACGCAAGTATCTGGATTTGTCCGCGGTCGATACTACTTCACAGCCGCTGATAAAAAATATCGACAAAGAAAATATCGAAAACAAGACGGTAGAGTATGATGCCGGTCTGAGGACATTCGATAGTTGGGAAAGCATCATCGTGTGGTGCATGTCCCTGTCACGTGCTGAAGCCGGCTTTGTTGTCGATTCACAGGGATTCGTGATTGCCAGCAGAGGCCGTCTGCCGAATCAGGGAGTTGAAGGCACTGGGGCTGAACTTGTCTGCTCTATAGAACAACTTGAGCGAATTGACCCTGAAGCAGGAAAGCTCTTGAGTGTGGAAATGGATTTTGACAAAAAGAGGTTGCTTGGATTCGTGGCAAGCACCGGAGAGGGAAATTGTTACGTCGTGGGACTTATTTCACCCGAGTCCGTGAGTCTCTCAGGAAAGCAGGCAATTATACAGCAGATTATACACAATCTGCCAAACCTCGACTGAGATAATCCTGCTTCAGTGAAAGGCAAAGCAAGAGCTTGTTTATCTTTACAACTATTGCGGCCGAAAATATTCAGTGAACTGAAGGATATGATTTAATTTTATTGCTGATTAATTTCCGAAACTGCTCGTTAATGGTTCAAAACCAGGAGACTCTCGATTCCCGCACAAAAGGTCAGCCAAGACTGACCTTTGCAAACCTCCGTTTTCCGACCTGCAACACATATTGATTCCCGCTGGTCAGCTCAAGGTTCTCATCCGAAACCTTTTCGCTGTTTATCTTGACCCCACCCTGTTGGATTGCCCGGCGCCCTTCACTGTTGGATTTCACCAGTCCGGCTTCAGCAAGCACTTTGCAGAGTAGAGCTTTGCCGCCTTCAACGGCCAGGTCAATGCACTCCATCTGCTCAGGAACCTGGTTTTCCTTAAAACGTTTTACAAAGTTTTCTTCCGCCGTGAGTGCAGCTGAATAGCCGTGATAGCGCCCGACGACCTCTCGACCAAGCGTTTTCTTCGCCTCCATCGGGTGCACTTCGCCTGATTTTAATGCCGTCTTCAATTTTTCCAGTTCGATGAGGGACAGGTCGCTCAGCAGTTCATAATACCGAAGCATCAGGTCGTCGGAAACAGACATTATTTTCCCGAATATTTCGTCGGGTGGCTCATTTATTCCGATATAGTTGCCCAAGGACTTGCTCATTTTATTGACACCGTCAAGCCCTTCCAGAAGTGGCATAGTAAGCACAACCTGCGGCTCAAGACCCCATTCCCGTTGCAATTCACGGCCTACAAGCAAGTTGAATTTTTGATCAGTGCCACCCAGTTCAATATCGGCGTTGAGAGCAACCGAGTCGTAACCCTGAATCAGCGGGTAAAGAAATTCATGGATGCTGATTGGGAGCTGATTGCTGAATCTTTTGCTGAAGTCTTCACGCTCCAGCATACGAGCCACAGTGTATTTGGATGCCAGTGCAATCATATCCGACGCCGTCATCCTGGATAGCCACTCCGAATTAAAAACCACTTTGGTTTTTTCGGGATCGAGTATCTTGAAGACCTGTTCCTTATAGGTTTCAGCATTTTTCAGAACATCTTCACGGGTTAGTGCTCTCCTGGTTTCAACCTTTCCGGTCGGATCGCCAATCATCCCGGTAAAATCGCCTATCAAAAAATATACCTCATGCCCAAGCTTCTGAAACTGCCGCAGTTTGTGTATCAAAACAGTATGTCCAAGATGGAGATCCGGAGCAGTAGGATCGAAACCGGCCTTTACCTTCAGGGGGGTTCCGGATTTCAGGGATTTACCTATTTTTTCCTGCAACTCTTTCTCGAGCAGGATCTCAACGGCCCCCCGCTTGATTATCTCCAGTTGTTCAGTGACTGTCATGAAGCGAATCCTCCATTATGCGCATTGGATAGTAAGTCTTTCGATTCCCAGGGCTTTCCCACTGTCATGATCAATTTCTATTACTAAAGCGTTAAGACGGATGTCCTTTTTTGCCACTTCAAATCGAACCGGGAGTTGAGACAGAAACTTCTCGATAGCCAGTTCCTTTTTCATTCCGATCACGGAGTCAAAGCTCCCGGTCATGCCTGCATCGGTTATATATGCAGTACCCCCGGGTAACACTCTTTCGTCGGCAGTCTGCACATGGGTGTGTGTTCCGACAACCGCACTGGCCCTGCCGTTCAGATACCAGCCAAAAGCAAGCTTTTCGGAAGTGGCTTCAGCATGAAAATCAACGAATATCAAGGGAGTAATCTCCCTTAATCGGGCAATTTCCCTATCTGCTGTACGAAATGGACACTCGAGATTATTCATAAATGCCCTTCCTTCAAGATTAAGGACCGCTACCTTTACACCGGCGGGAGTCGTGATCAGGGTACTCCCCCGACCAGGGGCGCCTTGAGGATAATTCGCCGGGCGAACGAGTCTCTCCTCCCTGGCAATGAATTCATAGGAATCCCTTTTGTCCCAGATATGGTTACCGCTGGTGATTACGTGTATCCCGTGTTCATATAATTCTTTCGCAACGTCCTCGGTGATGCCGAAACCCCCGGCAGCATTTTCCCCATTGGCTATAACCGTATCAATGGAATAATAATCAACAAGTCGGTGGAGTTGCATCGAAACTGCTTGCCTTCCCGGCTTGCCGACGATGTCAGAGATAAACAGTACCTTAACGGGCATATTCAATGGCCCTGGTTTCTCTGATAACGTTCACCTTGATCTGTCCGGGATATGTCATTTCCGTCTCTATCTTCTTGGCAATATCCTTGGCCAGAACAATTGCCCTCTCATCAGTAACATCTTCACTGGATACCATGACGCGAATTTCCCTGCCGGCCTGTATGGCGAAAGAATTTACGACCCCATTAAATGAAGTGGCAATTTTTTCCAGATCATCCAGACGCTTTACGTATGTTTCCATCATTTCACGTCGGGCCCCCGGGCGTGCACCGGAAAGCGCATCGGCTGCCTGCACCAGAACAGCCAGGACTGACGCAGGTTTTTCATCTTCATGGTGCGCCATGATGGCATGCACTATTTTCGGCGATTCGCCATATTTTCTCGCCAGTTCGGCGCCGATAACTGCATGGGAACCTTCAACTTCATGATCTACCGCTTTACCGAGATCATGGAGAAGACCGGCACGCTTTGCCTGCTTTACATTGATTCCCAGTTCTTCCGCCATAATACCACATAAAAATGCGACTTCGAGTGAGTGCTGATAAACGTTCTGGCTGTATGATGTTCTGTATTTAAGCCTGCCAATCAGTTTGAGCAACTCCGGGTGTATTCCGTACACCCCAAGGTCGAATGCAGCCTGCTCCCCTGCCTCCTTGATCGCCTGCTCAACTTCTTCAGTGGACTTTGACACAACTTCTTCAATTCGGCCCGGGTGTATACGACCGTCAGCTATGAGCTTCTCGAGTGAGAGCTTGGCAATTTCACGTCGTATGGGATTGAATCCGGATAAAATAACTGCTTCAGGAGTGTCGTCAATGATAAGATCTATGCCCGTTGCCGCTTCCAATGCTCTGATATTGCGCCCTTCCCTGCCGATAATCCTTCCCTTCATTTCATCTGACGGTAAGGCAACAACGGAAACCGTTTTTTCCGCAACATATTCGCCGGCGTAACGTTGAATGGCCAGAGACAATATTTCCTTTGACTTCTTGTCGGCGGTCTCTTTTGCCTCGTCCTCAATAATCTTTACGCGTTTAGCAGCATCAAGCTTCGCTTCGTTTTCAAGGTTATCCATCAGAACCTTTTTTGCCTCTTCCGATGTAAACCCTGATATTTTTTCAAGACTACTGCGTGCTTCTTCTATTAATTGATTAAGTTTTTCGTCCTTCAGAGATAGGCTCTGCTCTTTGGAACCAAGCGACTGCTCCTTCTTGAACATTTCGGCGTCCCGTTGGTCGAAGAGCATCATCTTCTTATCCAGGTTCTCTTCTTTCTGCTGGATCCTTCTTTCAAAAGCCTGCAAATCGCGCCGTTTGTCCTTGGATTCGCGTTCGAATTCAGCTTTCGCCTGGAAAACTGCATCTTTAGCCTGCAAGGAAGCCTCTTTTGTAATAGTTTCCGCTTCGCGTCTCGCATCCTCAAATATTTTGGACGCTCGATCTTCCGCTTTGGCTACCATGGACTCAGCGAGCTTCTTGCGCAGCAGATTTCCAATCAGAAATCCAATACCGGTACCGGTCAATATGAATAATATCACTAATTCAATTTTCAATTATTATTACCTCCTCTTCTTTATAGATTAGTGTCCCTCCGGAGACTCCGAATCGGACAGCATTGTCTTCGATGCGAAACTTTGTAGTGTCTTTTCGGATTGACACACATAGACGACCCTCTGTTCGGTAACTATCACATCCACCCTGACGTCATGCGGCTCACCCATAATTTCGTCGACCAGTTGGAAATCATAGCAAACGGCGACAAGCTTCCCCTCCCCCTCCAGACGATGGAGAGCTTTGTCGTAGCAGCCCTTTCCGTATCCTACCCTGTGACCGCTTAGATCAAATGCAATCCCCGGCAAGACAATGATATCAGCCTGGCAGGGATCAACTATTTTTCCGGATTCACATGGCTCCAGGATGCCGAACGTCCCCTGGCGCATATTCGATACGCCTGTTAATTCTCTAAGAAGAAGTACCCCATCGGACATTGTCGGCAGAACTACTTTTTTGCCGGAAGAAAGGGCATGAGTCATCACCATATCCATCTCAACCTCATTATGAATCGAAGAATAAAGGGCAACAACTTTGGCGGCAGCATATTCCTCCAAAGAGATGAGTCTCTGTTGAATGAGGATGCTTTTTCCCTTGTACTCATCAGTTGAAAGAGCCTTGCGCCTGTCAAGCATAACGCGTCTGAGTTTTGTTTTAGGCATACTGGATCACTCTGCCGTGCTGACACGCCAGTAGAATACCGTTCGTGGTATTTGGATAGATAAGAATCGTTCCGTATGAAATCTGACGGGAAAGGCGTTCTGGAGAGAATGAAAACGGGCTGGAGACTATGGGGAAGCTTATCCAGTTAAAACCGCTCGGCTTCTATGTCATATCTGTATAATCAATGTGAACAGCTGTTAAGCGAATCCTTTGAGCATAAACTAGAATATGATGCATAGGTTACCGTATCAGCAAACGGGGAGTTCATATATGTTGATCCCAAAATTTGAATGCACCCCGTAACAACTGGCTCAGCTTTCCAACCCGAAACAGGAATTATCGTATATGGTAAATCTCTCCGGAAGAGACCTTGTACTCTCATCCTATCGCTTCTTCTATAGACCGCAACAAACGGGAAAGTCTTTCATTGTCTTTCGTACTGCATTCCGCAAGTTCTGATGAAAGGTCCAGGAATGATTCAGCAACATTCAACAAGGCCAAAATTGCTATCACCAGTGGATCCTTGGACCTGCCAGAAGCTTCAATTTCTTCCACTCTACAATTTATATACGCTTCTATTTCTCGAACACGCTCTGGAGGCGCCGTGCTCCTGACCTGTAATTCCCTACCCAGAACCTTGATTCGATGCAAGGAACTCAAGGATTTCAAATCCCTTCAAGCTTCTTGATAATGACATCCATTCTTTCCTTAAAGCCTTCTCTCTCTTTAAGGAGTCCCTGATTTTCTTCCCTGAGCTGGAGAATTTCCTGCTTAAGGGAATTGTAATCCCGCAAAAGACTTTCTATTCTTTGTTCCAGCACGTCAAACAGTTCGTTACCCATGTATATAACCCCATATTGCCGAAAAATTTTATTTTATAGCGGTACAAAAGTCAAGGCAATTATCCGGTGATTATCAGAAGATAGCTTCGACAAACTGCCGTGGATCAAACTCACGAAGGTCCTCTACCCCTTCTCCCACGCCAATATATCTCACCGGGATTTTCAATTCACTGCAAATGGCAACGACTATGCCTCCCTTGGCTGTACCATCCAGTTTTGTAATCGCTATACCCGTCACATCGGCAACCTCTTTGAAAAGCCTGGCCTGGGAAACGGCATTCTGGCCGGTGGAGGCGTCAAGGATAAGGAGAGTCTCATGGGGAGTACCCGGAAGTTCCCTTCCCATAACGCGACGAATCTTCTTCAGTTCCTCCATGAGATTAACTTTGGTATGCAATCGCCCTGCGGTGTCAATTATCAGGACATCTGCGTTTCTGCCGAGAGCTGCTTTGCAGCCGTCAAAAACGACGGCTGATGGGTCGGCCCCTTCCTTGTGCCGGACAACGTCGGCGCCAGCCCTTTGTCCCCAGATTTCGAGCTGTTCTGCCGCCGCCGCACGAAAAGTATCCCCTGCTACAAGCAGTACTTTTTTGCCGTCTTCGGCAAACCTCCAGGCCAGCTTACCTATCGTAGTGGTTTTGCCGACCCCGTTAACACCTATGACCATGATCACATAAGGCGAAGCTGAATTCACATCAATGACAGGAGCGTCCTGGGAGAGGCGGGCCAGCATTTCCTCCTTCAGGGCATTCTTCAGGGCTTCTCCATCCTGCAGTTCATTTCTTTTCAACCGTTGTTCAAGAACCGCTACCAGTTCTGCTGTTGTCGCCACCCCAATATCCGCTGATATCAGTATTTCCTCAATTTCTTCCAGGATATCGGCATCAATCTGTTTCCGACCCATCAAAAGCGTATCAATGCGTCCTACGATGCTTTGATGGGTCTTGCTCAAACCTTTTTTCAGTCTGTCAAAAAAACCGGGTTTTGACCCTTCATCCTTCGGTTCCTGGGCTTTCTCCGCTAGGGTCTCGCCCCCCGCAATTTTACTGACAATACCCCTGAAAAAACCTTTTTTCTCATCCGACATCTAGCAAATCTCCTTCTTCAGTAATCCTATGGTCCGCCGGAATTCACGAATCGCCCGGGAAACCAGAGCCTCCTTGGCAAGCGTCATGATCAATGAATAATCATCATCAATCGTTCCAACAATGATGTGGTGGGTTTCAGTGGAGATAACCGCATCATGCAAACCGCCGGGCAATGATTTGCCATGAATCTCCTTCATTCTGTTCAGAATGATCCCCTTGTGAGCGCCGATGAGTTTAAGCTCATATTCATCCGCCAGGCCGTACTGCTCCACTGCCTCCCCCTCCCAGTCGGTCAGAATCGCACCACTTGCGCCGGGAGTATTTTCCACCAATTCCCTG